>JBKJZU010000149.1:0-5438 GCA_046715015.1 Micropepsaceae bacterium | reverse complement strand
TGGTTCGAGCCGATCTCCGGGTTGCGCCACCACAACAACCCGGCACACGCGAACGAAACGAGATACGCAAACGTCAACAGCCCGAGGATGTTTACGTCCGGCCGCGCAGCCTTCAACAGCGCCTGATAAGCAACATAGGCCGCAATCGCGAGCACGAACGGCCAATAGGCGACGCCTTGCATCGCCTCTAAGTCCGGAAGTGTTTCGAGAGCTTTAGTCCCTGGCCCTGATAGTTCGAACCCAAGCCCTGCCCATAGACGCGCTCCGGCGGCTCGGTCAGCCGCTCGAACACGAGCCGCCCGACGATCTGCCCATGGGTCAGAATGAACGGCACCTCATGGCTGCGCACTTCAAGCACCGCACGCGAACCCGCGCCGCCCGCACCCGAATAGCCGAAGCCCGGGTCGAAGAACCCGGCATAGTGCACCCGGAACTCGCCGACGAGCGGATTGTACGGCACCATCTCCGCCGCGTACTCGGGCGGAATCGAAACCGCCTCGCGCGAAGCTAAGATGTAAAACTCGTTCGGATCGAGAACCACTGTTGCATCCGGCCGCGCGCGAACCTGCTCCCAAAAGTCGCCAACCTCGTGCACGCCAGACTGATCGACATCGATCAATCCTGCATGCCGCTTCGCGCGATAACCGACGAGGCCGTCCCAACCCTTCAAGTCGACGGTCAGCGCAATCCCGTTGGAAATGTCGGCGTCACCCGCGACGATCCCCTGCTCCTCCTGAAGCCGCTTCAACTCGGTGTCCGAGAACGGCGGCGACCCGCGCCGCAGTCGCAACTGATTGAGCCTCGATCCTTCGCGGACCAAAATCGAGAACGAGCGCGGGCTCACCTCGGCGTAGAGCGGCCCCTCGTAACCGGGCTCGATACGGTCGAACTCTTTCGCACGATCCGTGATCAATCGGGTAAAGACATCGAGCCGCCCGGTCGAGCTTTTCGGGTTCGCGACTCCCGACACGCGATAGGGCAACGCCACGCTCTCAAGCAGCGGCACGATGTAAACGCACCCCGCCTCGAAGACCGCGCCTTTGCTGAGATCGATTTGATGCAGTGAGAGTTGCTCGATGCGCTGCTTCACCGTCGCGTCGGGTCCGGGAAGGAAGCTTGCCCGAATACGCCATGCGACCGGCCCCAGGCGGAGATCCAAGCTGGCGGGCTGAATCTGCACGTCTTCGAATTCTTTGAGCGCCTGAATGCGGCCGCGTTGGATCATGCCGCGTAGGTGGCTCGCGGGCAAAATGCCCGTCGAGTGACCGCGCTGGAGGTCGCTGTCGTCGGCAGGCGTGAACAAGGTCGAAGGTTGCGCCATGGCCTCTAGCTTTTAGGCCACCCGCCAACGTGAGCAAAGCGGCGCGGCGGAATGTCCCCAACCCTTGCGCGCCAAAACGGTCCCGCATAAGTTGCGCCCACGTGGTGATTTGAGCCGGTCAGCTTCGCGGCCACGTTAAACAAACAGCTAAAAGGCCGGGTCGTGTGACCTCCGACCCCGGCTACAGGGATTGCCCCCTGGTCCGGGGCTTTTTGTTTTCGGAAGGTGCAGCGATGGGAGAATTACGCCCCGGCCACAACTATGGCCTCAAGACCCGCCTCGTTCGCGGCGGATTGAAACGATCGTCGAACGGCGAAACCTCGGAAGCTCTCTACCTCACCTCGGGCTTCGCTTACGACAGCGCCGAAACGGCAGAGGCCCGCTTTAAGGGCGAAGACGACGGTTACACCTACTCGCGCTTCGCCAACCCGACGGTTGCGATGTTCGAAGACCGCCTCGCGCTCATCGAAGGCGCCCCCGTCGCACGCGCTACCGCCACCGGGATGGCCGCCGTCAGCACGGCGCTCTTGTGTCATCTGCGCCAAGGCGATCACGTGATTGCTTCGCGCGCGATGTTCGGTGGCTGTCGTTTCGTCATCGAGGACGTGCTGCCGCGCTACGGCATCACTTCGACGCTGGTTGACGGCACGAACCTCGACGCCTGGCGCGAGGCGATCAAACCGACAACGAAGGTCCTATTCCTCGAAACGCCGGCAAACCCGACGCTCGAAATCATCGACCTGAAAGCCGTCGCCGACATCGCGCACAAAGCGGGCGCTCGCCTTGTCGTCGACAACGTGTTCGCAACACCGGTGTTACAGCGTCCGATGGAATACGGCGCCGACATCGTCGTTTACTCGGCGACGAAACACATGGACGGCCAAGGCCGCTGCCTTGGCGGCGCCATCCTTTGCGACAAGAAATTCCTGACCGACCACCTGCTCACTTACATCCGCAACACCGGGCCAAGCTTGAGCCCGTTCAACGCCTGGGTTCTGCTGAAGTCGCTGGAGACGCTCGATCTGCGCGTCCGCGCGATGTGCGAACACGCGGCCGCCGTCGCCGATGCGTTGGCGCGCGAGCGTAAGGTAAAGCGCGTCATCTATCCGGGCCGCCCCGATCACCCGCAAGCAGCGCTCGCGCGTGCCCAAATGGGACTCGGCGGCTCGCTCGTCACGTTCGAGATCGACGGCGGCAAGGCCGAGGCGTTCAAGTTTGCCAATGCCCTCAACCTTGTCGACATCTCGAACAATCTGGGCGACGCGAAATCGCTGATCACGCATCCGGCGACGACCACCCATTTCCGATTGACGCCTGAGGCGCGTCGGGAGTTGGGTGTGACCGACGGCATGTTGCGCCTGTCCGTCGGCCTCGAAGATCCGGCCAACATCGCCGACGATTTGCGTCAGGCGCTCAAAGCTTTGTGAGGTTACCATGCACGAATATCGCGCCACGACGAGCTGGCAGCGCACGTCTGCCGACTTCACCTATGAAACCTACAATCGCGCGCACGAAGTGAAGTTCGGCGGCGGCGAAGTGGTGGCCTGGTCGGCCGCACCCGAGTTCAAAGGCGACGCCGCCCGCGTCAATCCGGAGGAGGCCTACGTCGCATCTCTCTCCACCTGCCACTTGCTGACCTTTTTGGCGATTGCAGCCCGCAAACGCTTCATCGTCGACAGTTACGTTGATGAGGCCGCCGGGGTCATTGAGAAAGGCCCTGAGGGAAAATACTGGGTCAGCCGTGTCACACTTCGACCCAAAGTGGTGTTTTCGGGCGACCGTCAACCATCCTCCCAAGAGATTTCCGAGCTCCATCATGCTGCGCACGAGAATTGCTTTGTTGCGAACTCAGTGAAGTCGGCAGTAACGGTAGAGTTGAGATGAAGCGCGATACGGGGATAGAGCTGGGCGATGCGGTGCCGGCTCAGGGGTTGAGCGGGGGCCAAATGTTCCAACGCACGACGCGGCAGATTAAGGTATCCGTGCAACCGGCCTATTTGGCCGACCAATCGGCGCCAGACAGCAACCATTTCTTCTGGGCCTACACGGTGCTGATCGAGAACGGCAGCCCTGAAACGGTTCAGCTGCGCACGCGCTATTGGCGCATTATCGACGCGAACGGTCGCACGATCGAGGTCAAGGGTGCGGGCGTCGTTGGTCAACAACCGATCCTGCGGCCGGGCGAAAAGTTCGAATACAAGTCCGGCACGCCGCTGGAGACGCCATCGGGCATGATGTTGGGCGCCTATCAGATGCAGACCGCCGAGGGCGTAGCGTTCCAAGTGGACATCCCGCTTTTCCCACTCGACAGCCCGCACGAAGCGCGCCGCGTTCATTAACCCCGCTTGAGATCGTGGAATTGCATGGTCGCGAAACACTTCGCGTCAAGGGCGCCCGCGCGACAAATTCCTCAAAGTCGGTATTGAAATAATGGCCACGGGTGCTTTGATCTGAGCCGGGGTCGTGGACGTAGTGTCACGACCTAAGGAGCTGATTCTCGATGGCGTCCATGATCCGAAAGAATGCGACCAAGCCGAAACTGGTCGAGCAATCGCGCCCGACGCGCGAAGACGCCGAAGCGGCAGTCGCGACCTTGCTGCGCTGGGCCGGCGACGACCCGATGCGGGAAGGCCTGCGCGACACGCCGGCGCGCGTCGCGCGTGCGTTCGAGGAATGGTTCTCCGGGTACAACGAAGATCCGGAAGACTACATGAAGCGCACCTTCGAAGAGGTCGAAGGCTATGACGAGATGATCGTCTTGCGCGACATCAGCTTCGAGTCCCACTGCGAGCACCACCTCGCGCCGATCATCGGCAAAGCGCATGTCGGCTATCTGCCGTCGAAGAAGGTCGTCGGCATTTCAAAGCTCGCCCGCGTGGTCGAGGCTTACGCCCGCCGCCTGCAGGTGCAGGAAAAGATGAATGCGCAGATCGCGAACACGATCCAAAATGTCCTGGAACCCAAGGGCGTCGCGGTCGTGATCGAGGCCCGGCATCAATGCATGACCACCCGCGGCGTGCACAAGACGGGCGTCACGATGGTGACGTCCACGATGCTGGGCGCCTTCCGCGACGACCCGATGACCCGCCGCGAATTCCTGCACATCATCGGCAACCCGGCCTCGAGCCTCGACGGCTAGCACCCGCCGGTCTAGGTTGGCCGATGGCCGCAACTTACACCCCGCGCGAAATGGTCGAACGCCTCGTCGCGTTCGATACGACCAGCCGCGACTCGAACTTGCACCTGATAGCGTTTGTCGAAGACTACGCAAAGGCGAACGGCGTCACGCCCCGCCGCCTCCCGCACGCCGAGGGCACGAAGGCAAACCTCTTGATCACGCTCGGGCCCACCGCACCCGGCGGTATCATCCTCTCCGGCCACACCGACGTCGTTCCTGTCGACGGCCAACCATGGGACACAGACCCGTTCAAAACCGTCGAGAAGGACGGCAAGCTCTACGGCCGCGGCACGTCCGATATGAAATCGTTCTCCGCCGTCATCCTCGCGCTGCTTCCGGAGTTTCAGAAGCGCCGCTTCAAGACACCGATTCACATTGCGCTCTCCTATGACGAAGAAGTTGGCTGCCTCGGCGTGCGCCCGATGATCGCCGAGATCGTCAAGTCGGTCCCAAAGCCAAAGCTCGCGATCATCGGCGAACCGACCGACATGAGGGTCGTGAACGCACACAAGGGGATCCGCTCGTTCCGCACCACGGTCACCGGCCGCGAAGCGCACTCCAGCCAGACCGACAAAGGCGTCAATGCCGTGATGGTCGCGGCCGAACTGATCATGCACTTGAGCGACCTCGCTGAGGACATGCGCAAGGTGGGCGATCCCTCCGGCCGCTTCGACCCACCCTACACTAGCGTGCAATCGTCGACGATCGAAGGCGGCACCGCGCTTAACATCCTCGCGCGCCACTGCATGTTCCAGTGGGAGTTCCGCTACCTGCCGGACACCAGCCGCGACGACATCGTCGAGCGCTTCATTGCCCACACGAAGGAAAACGTCCTCCCCCGTTTACGTCGTATCGCTCCCGAAGCCGACATAGAGACGACGCCACGCGCCCACGTCCCAGCCCTCATCGCAACCGATGGCTGCCCCGCAGAGGCGCTGG
>JBKJZU010000148.1:0-5196 GCA_046715015.1 Micropepsaceae bacterium | reverse complement strand
AACGTCGCCAGCGCCGCCGCCGAGAGGCGGTTCGCCGTGCCGTAATCGATCGCGCGCTGTTGCAGATAGTCGAACACTTGGTCGGCTTGGTAGTAGAGCGTCCGGTATGCGGGCTCGAGCCCCGGGTGATGTGCTTGGACCGCGGCAAGCCGCATCTCGCGGCAGGGTCGCGTCGTCTTCACCCGGAGACGCAGCGCCTCGGCCTCTTCTTCGGTCGGCACGCTTTTGTCGACGATCTGTGCCGGCGTCGGAGACTGGCGTGCGAATTTCGCGTTAACGATGGCGAGCGCCGGATCGCGATCCATCGCGTCGAAGCACGCCGCGATTTTCGCCTGCGCCGCCCGCCACGGGGCATCGTCGGCTGCGTTCGCGAGAACAAGCGTCAACGCCAGGATCAGGCTGCTGCCAACCGCGCCGGTCATCGGACGAGCCCTCGATGTGATACTGTGCAACGATAGACAGGCACCGCGTCGGCGGCCAGTAGCCATGCGAATCGCCGATTTTAGCGCTCTTGCGCACGCAAACGTGAGGCGGATGAACGGAGAATAAACCTGCGGTTCGACTGGCCTTCAGGACCGCGACGACAATCTCAGCAGTTGGCGTTCTCTTCGGCATCGGGGCGCATTCACGATCGCGAACGTGGGGGATTGGCCGATACAGCTGCGCGCCGACACGATCGCACTCGGCATCTTCGCGTCGCTGGTGGTGGGGCTCGTCTTCGGCCTGCTGCCGTCACGGCGCGCCGCCGCGTTGAACCCGATCGATGCGCTGCGCAGCGAGTAGTGGTTAGACGCGCACCAGTCCCCCTTCGCCAAGGCTTCGGAGGACATTTGCTTCGCGCTCGCGCGAAGCAAATGGCGGACAGAGAGAGATTCGAACTCTCGATACCCGTGAAGGTATACACGCGTTCCAGGCGTGCGCCTTAAACCACTCGGCCATCTGTCCATTAAGCCGCCCGAAGCCGGGCAGGCGCGGGACTATAGTCGGGGGCGTTGCGGCTGCAACCCCCCAATGGCTGCGGTATTCGGCGTGGTGCTTCGTCTTGAATTGCGGCCCGATTCGGCGTCTGCTCTAGCCCGCTGGGATCGGAGGACACGATGATGAAATCCGTAGCTGCTGCCCTTGCGTTGGTTGGCGCCATGTTTGCCAGCGCTGCATTTGCCGAAGGCGAGACCGCGCCGCCTGCTGCCACCGAACCCGCAGCCGATACACCCGCGTGCGCCCCGGCGAACCGGATCCACTCATGGTCGCTGATCGACGATCGGCACATCTATCTGAGCATGCTGGACAAGCGGCGGCGGTTCCTCGTGACGTTCTTGGGACCCTGCCGCGACGCGAAGTGGGCGGTGCTCGTTTCGCTTGCACGCGGGAGCGTCGGCAAGTGTTTGTGGGCCGGCGATCAGCTCATCTTCCGGCGCATGCCGATGGACTTGGGCGAGGCGTGTTGGATCGAGAAGATCGAACCGGCGCCACCTGCGGAGACCGCTCCGCAACCGAAGCGCACGCCGCCCGCCGAACGGCCGCCGTCATTCTGAACAGGTCCCGGCGCCAGGCTGTTCTTTGGCGAGCAGTTTCAGCACCCGCCAACGGCGGGTGAGGGACTTGTAGATAAGATAGATGACGCCGAACGGTAGGCCCAGCGCCACGACGGCGAAGAAGCCGTTGCGCGATTGGGCGAGGCCGCCGTCGAGGAGCGCCCAGCCTGTCGCGACGGCGATGAGGAGCGCGAAGATCAGCACTACGGCGAGGACGACGAAGCCTGCCGGTCTGTTCCAGAAGCTTAGGCCTTCGGTCATCGGCAGCGGTTTGTGGCCGACGCTTTCGGCAGTGGTTGCGATTTGGTCGGCGAAGGCCTCTAGGGCCGGCACGAATTCGCGTTTGGCCATGACCCGGTAGGCGTTGCCGTCGCGCGTTGCGATTTCGATGACGATGTCGAGCGCGCTTTCGAGACGGCGCAGCGCGGCGATGTCGGCGAAGGCGATCGTGCGTTTGCGCGTGATACCGAGGAATGGGACTTTCGGCTTTTCTTCGATGCGGATGCCGGTGGGCTCAATGGTCCATCGGTGCGTGGCGAAGCCTGCAAGCGCCGCGAGGATAACGAGGACGAAGATCGTGCCGGCGGAATAGAGGAATACTTCGAGGCTGGTGTTGCCGTCCTCGATGAAGGCGATCGAAGCGTAGACGCTGGCGAAGAGCGCCAGTATCAGGACGCACACTGACGTGATCACGAACGCCACATGGCGGTACATGCATTCGAACGTCACGGGTGCGGTCATCGGCTTACCGCTGCTTGCCCCCGGTCGCCTTTGCGACGGCGCCCACGATCTTGGCTGCGACGGCTTCGATGTCGGCCTCGGTCAACGTCCGGTCTTTCGGTTGCAACCGCACGCTGATGGCGAGCGACTTCATGCCCGGTTCGATCCCCTGCCCTTCGTAGACGTCGAAGACGGTGACGCTTTCGATGAGCGTGCGATCGGCCGTGACGGCTGCCTTGACGATGTCGGCGGCGGGGACCTTGGCGTCGACCAGGAAAGCGAAATCGCGTTCGACGGCTTGATACTCGGGCAGGTCGAGTTTCGGTTTTGTCTTTGTGGGCTTTGCCTTTTGGGTGGGGAGCGTCTCGAGCATCACTTCGAACGCGGCGACGGGACCGGTGAGGTCGAAGGCCGCGAGGATGCGCGGGTGCAGTTCACCGAAATAGGCGAGCACGTTCTTCGGGCCCAAACGCAGCGCGCCGGAGCGGCCGGGATGGAACCACACGGGCGCGTCGGCGCTGACTTGCGCCGTGTCGGCGGCGAAGCCGCAGGCTTCTAGGATCGCCATGACGTCAGCCTTGGCTTGGAAGACGTCGGCGTTCCAGGTCTGCTTACCCCAATTGCGCGGGCCGGCGCCGACGCGGATGGCGGAGGCGGCCGTCAATTGCTCGCCCGGTTCGGGGCCGGTGAATTGCGGTCCGACTTCGAAGAGCGCGAGGTCTTTTGCGCCCCGCGCGGCGTTGCGTTGCGCGGCGGCAAGGAGGCCCGGCAGAACGCTAGGACGCATCGCGTCCAAGTCGGCGCTGATTGGGTTTGCGAGCAGCAACGCGTCCGGCACGCCGCCGAAGAGTACCGCTTGCGCTTTCGAGACGAACGACCACGTCATCGCTTCGGTCAGACCGCGGGCGGCGAGTGTGCGCTTCGCGGCGCGCACGCGCTTTTGCATCGGCGTCAGAACTGGTAGCGGGACACCGGCGGGACGCGGCAGCGGCGTGGATGGGATCTTGTCGAAGCCTGCGATGCGCACGACTTCTTCCACCAGATCGGCGGGGCCGTTGATGTCCGGACGCCACGGCGGGACGGCGACACGCGTGCCCACGACGGCGCGGAAGCCCAGGCGGTCGAGGATGGTCATCGCCTCGCCCGCGTGAATCTTCATGCCGCAGAGTTTCTCGACGAGCGCGGGGTCGAATGTGATGTCGCGCTTCGTGTCCGGTGCGCGGCCTGCCACGGTGACATCGGAGGCTTCGCCGCCGCAGAGATCCATGACGAGCTTCGTCGCGAGGTCGAGCCCAGGGGTCACGTACTCAGGATCGACGCCGCGTTCGAAGCGGTAGCGGGCATCGGAATTGATGCCGAGTTCGCGGCCTGTGCGTGCCGTGCGCACGGGGTCGAAGTACGCGCTTTCGATGAAGACGTTCGTCGTCGTCTCGGTGACGCCGGTGGACTCGCCGCCCATGACGCCGCCCAAGCCAAGCACGCCGTTGTCATCGGCGATGACGCACATTTCGTCGTCGAGTTCATAGGTCTTGCCGTCGAGCGCGAGGACGCTCTCACCCTTCTTTGCGAGGCGGGCGTGGATTTCGCCTTTGAGCTTGTCGGCGTCGTAAACGTGCAGCGGACGTGCGCGGTCGAGCGAGATCAGGTTCGTGATGTCGACGAGCGCGGAGATGGGACGCAGGCCCACAGCTTTCAGGCGCTGTTGCAGCCACGCGGGCGACGGGCCGTTCTTTACGCCCTTGACCATGCGGCCGGCGAAGACCGGGCACGCGCTCTTTGCTTTGTCGTCGAAGTTCAAACCGATCGCGACAGAATTCTTGAAGCGCGGATTGATCTTGATCGCTTGCTCAGCCTTCAAATGACCGATGCCGGCGGCTGCGAGGTCGCGCGCGACGCCGCGCACGCCGGTGCAATCTGGGCGGTTCGGCGTCAGCTTGATCTCGATGACCGGGTCGGTCAGGCCCATGAATTCGGCGAAGGGTTTGCCGACGGGGGCATCCTCGGGAAGTTCGATGATGCCGTCGTGTTCTTGGCTGAGGCCCATCTCGCGCTCGGAGCAGAGCATGCCGTTCGATTCGACGCCGCGGATCGACGACTTCTTCAGTTCGAGGCCGGTGCCGGGAACGGTGACGCCCGCGTGCGCGAACACACCCTTCATGCCGGCGCGCGCGTTCGGGGCGCCGCAGACGACTTGCAGCTTTTCTTTGCCCGTATCGACGATGCAGACGCGCAGTTTGTCGGCGTTCGGATGTTTCTCGGCCGAGACGACGTAGGCGACGGTGAATGGCGCCAGGTCCTTCGCTTTGTCCTCGATGCCTTCGACTTCGAGCCCGATATTGGTGAGCGTGTCGGCGATCTTCTCGACGGGGGCGTCCGTGTCGATGTGATCGGCGAGCCAGGAGAGCGTGAATTTCATTGCGCGGCCTCCTCGGCCTTCGTCAGCACTTCGATCAGGCGGAAGCGTTCGCACACGACCAGCATGTCGGGCGCGAAACGGCCTTGGCGGGTGAAGTAGTTTTCGTGTGCGTCGCGCCAGTAGGCGTAGCTCTGGTCGCCCTCGCCTTCGTCGTGCGCGAACTGCGCGTCGACGTGGTCGAAGCGTTGGGTTTTGATCTCCGTCGTTTCGATCACGCAGCGCGGACGTTGTGCGCCGTCGAGGACGATCCAGCGGTCGCCGGGTTTCGGCGTCGGCCAGGCTTCATCGTCGTATTGCGAGAGCGAGCAGCAGGTCGCCGTCTTCTTGCCGATGAGAACGAGCGCGAGCAGTTCGTCGGCGAGCTCAGGACTGTCGCCGAACGCCCAGCGTTGCAGGTGTGCGTATTGCGCGGGGACGTCGGTCATAGCGCACCTCTCTTCACCCCTCGCCCGCCTGGGCGGGAGAGGGGATGGGGGTGAGGGTGGGCGTCTGTGGCGGGCGTCACGCTATGAAGGTGGGTGTGGT
>JBKJZU010000147.1:0-5283 GCA_046715015.1 Micropepsaceae bacterium | reverse complement strand
ATTACGCGGTCGCGACCTACAAGCCGAAGAAGAAACGCGTTAAGGCGGCGGCAAGCTACGACACGGCCGCGGCAACGCCCGATCCGGTCGACGTCGCCGATACCCCCGTCTCGAAACCCGACAAACTGGCAAAGCCTGCCGAACCCGCACCGGTCACGACCGCCGACGCCGCCGCGCCGCCGCCGGCCGCACCGACTGACACGACCGGCCCAGCACCGACCGACACCACCGGCCCGGCACCGACCGACACCGCGCCTGAAGACAGCGCAACGCCGACCACCGACACGATGCCCGTATCGGACACCGACACGAAGTCGATGTTCTCCGATCCGTCCGCTTTGCTGCAGGCACAATTCGGCGGCTTCCCCGTTTGGGTCATCGCGCTCGTCGGCCTGGTCGTACTCGCGGCCCTCTTGATCGGCCTCGGCGGCCGCAAGAAACCCGAAGAGGTCATCTAAACGCACACGAGAAAAACCCCTCGTCTTCACCAAGAAGGCGAGGGGTTTTCGAATCTTCGCCTGAAGTCGCAGGTCCTACCACCAAGTATCCGCGTGTAAGGTTAGCCGGAAATTTTGCCTCTTGATTTCGAGCCGTCGCCTGGGTCATCTGCCGCTCCCGTTTGAGTTTCCCCCGCTTCGATGGAGTTCGTAATGCGTAAGTTGGTGTTGTCCGCGGCTGCGGTACTGATCATGAGCACGGCCGCCTACGCCTCCAGTACGCAAGACGCTCAGAAAATCTGCGTCGAACGCTACAACACCGAAAAGTCGGGCGGCACGATCCCCGTCGGCATGTCGCGGTCGAAATACTTGAACCAATGCGTGGGCTCCATCCGCCGCGCCGCCAAGCTTGAACAAGACCTCGCCGATGGCACCGCCGGCACCGACGACGTCGGCGTCAACGAAGTCGCGACCACCGCCACGTCGGGCAAACCCGCCGGAACGATCGCAAAACCCGCGCGCATCAAAACAACGCTGACCCTCGCTCCGCGCGGCAGCTAGACCAAAGCTCCACATTCAAAATTCGTCATGGCCGGGCTTGCCCGCCCGCCGAAGCCACTTGGCGTAGGCGGGAACCGGCCACCCAGGATGTTGTTTGGGCTTAGGGCGCGTCGCGGTTTTCGATCAACGCGCGGACGGTTTCGACAAGCGCCGCGACGTCGAAGGGTTTTGCGATGAATTGGCCGCCATCGACCACGCGGTCGGGCTCAGGCGGAAAGCCGGAGACATAGACGACGGGAATCGTCGGGTCCTGGGCGCGCGAACTCCGAGCCAAGTCCCATCCTGTGAGGCGACCAGCGAGCACGACATCGGTGACGATCAAGTCGATGCGCTGACCGGTGTGCAAAAGCCCGATCGCGCCCTCCGCCGTGCTGGCGCACATAACTTCGAAGTTCGCGCGTTCCAGGGCATCGACCAGCATCATCCGCTGCAGGACATCATCCTCTGCCACGAGAACGATCGAGTGATCGACGAAAACGATCGGGTACTCTGGATACGTGGCTTGGGAGACGTGCACGGCGCTGGCCTGTTGCATGCACACTGGAGGTCCCAAAAGGGTCCGCCCGGCACAATCAAGAAACGCACCACCCGGCACCACGTTCCTTCACGAAGGTGCGACATCGTACATTTGTGCGTTTGGGTTGTTTCGGCCAGCTAAAGTGCATGCTCCAACGCATGCGGCACGTCGGTTGCGTGAGGGCGTTGTCGCGCGCGCTAAGAGCAGAGCCGCGGAAAAAAGGACCCCTCCGCGCCTAGTTTCACTTTGTTCCGCTGAACATTGTTGCCAACAGAACGAAGCGCTAGTCGCGGAGAGGTACGGAATCAACGCACAGCCGGCGCCAACGGTTCCGCAATCAAAGCGCATGCTCTTATGCACACGATCCGGCGAAATTCATGGGACGGGCGCGCAACCTGAACCCGGTTCGCCGCGTTATCCTTTAAACCATTTCTACGGACAAGAGCAGGCCATGACGCGACGCGACATGACTGCCAAACGAAACGGACCCGATACACCGGACGCAGTCGCACTGTTGACGGCCGATCACCTGGCAGTCGAAGAATTGTTCGAGGACTATGAAACGGCGCGCGGCAAGACGCAGAAGGCCAAAATAGCGCGCGAGATTTGTCTCGAGCTTTCGCTCCACACCATGATTGAAGAAGAGTTGCTTTATCCGGCGTGCCGCGGCGCGGTGGATGACAACTTACTCGATGAAGCTTACGTCGAGCATGACGGTGCGAAAATGCTGATTGCCGAACTGTTGGCGGGCGCGCCCGATGACGAGTTCTATGATGCGAAGGTCAAAGTTCTTTCGGAAATGATCAAGCATCATGTCCGAGAAGAAGAAAAGCCAAACGGCCTGTTCGCACAACTGAAAAAAACGAACATCGATCTCGACGACCTCGGGAAGCGTTTGGCCAAACGCAAACAAATGTTCAGAAACGATTTTCTCCAGAGCGGCATTCCCGCACCGACAACACGATCCTTGATCGGCGGCGAAGTAGAACACGGGCTGCCGCTGGACCCCCTTCCGCAAACACAAAACTAAGCGTTCGGAAATCGTTCCGGCGCATTGGGTACGCGAAACGCGCGGAACATGCGCGCATGGGTGGGCCTGCGACTTGCGCAAAGGTGCCGACGGGAACTCACGCCTTCGCCCATTCCATCACCATGAACCACGGCGCGCGCACGTAATCGTTCGCGCGTGCCGGAGCATCGGCCGAAGGCCGCGGTTCGTCGAAGAACGTCAACCGCAATCCCTGTTCCAACAGCAGCCGCATATACGTGCTGAGCGGCCGGTGATGATTCAAAATCCGGATGCCCTTCCACTCGATCCACTGCGCACGTTCCTGCAGATAGTTGTCGATGCGGAAATGCGTCTTGGCGCCGTCCGCATCCCGCGCCCAGCCCAGCCCCTCACTGTCGCCCGCCGTGTTCATCGCGGTCGAATTCGCGATCAAGAGGCGTCCACCCGGTTTGAGAACCCGCGCCATCTCGGAGATCGCCGCCGCCGCATCCGGAATGTCGATCAAGGACAGGTAACTGACGACCAGATCGAACGCGCCGTCGTCGAACGGCAGCTTCGCGGCGTCCGCCTCGATATACGTGCCGGCAGGATCGCGCCGCCGCGCCTCGGCAATCAAAGCCCGCGTCGGATCGATCCCCGTCGCCGCCACGCCGTGCTTGGCCAACATCCGGCAAAACCGCCCCTCGCCGCATCCGACATCGAGCATCGTCTTCGGCCGCGAAGCCAACGCCAGGCGCACCATCACCGGATCAAGCACATACCGCCGCCCAAAATCGCCATCCTCGCCCACACTCGCGATCCAAGCGGCAGCAGAAGCTTCCCAACCGTTCGTCATAATGTCCCCGAAAAACGCATCAAATAAACGCTGTCATAGCCGGGCTTGAACCAGCCATCTCGGCCGAGTTAGACCGAAACTGCGTCCGAGGCGCAACGCCGGGGTGCCGTTCGCCGACTCGCCCGCGTCGCGTCTCTGCGATATCCTCTCCTCACGAAGGGGAGTACACCATGTTGCGCGTTTCCAAACGTACGTTGATCATCGCCGGCGCCATCATGTCCGTCGCGCCGATCGGCGCCACCGTGGCGGCCGAACAACAACTCGCAGCCGGGTTGCACGCCTTCGCACGCTTCCTCGGAAAATGGCGCGGCACGGGCGAAGGGCAACCGGGCAAGAGCGACGTGGACCGGACATATGAGCCGACGTTGAACGGGCGTTTCATACTTGAGCGCAATCGCTCCACCTACGCGCCGCAAGAGAAGAACCCCAAAGGCGAAGTGCACGACCACGTCGGTTATATGAGCTTCGACAAGGCTCGAAAGCGCCTGGTGCTCCGGCAGTTCCACCCGGAAGGGTTCGTCAATCAATACGTCGCGGCAACTGCGGTCATCGAGGGGGATTCGCTGGTTCTGAACTCCGAAGCCCTCGAGAATCTACCGGCCGGATGGCGCGCGCGCGAAACATACAAGTTCTCCGGCCCGGATGCCTTCGAAGAAATCTTCGAACTATCCGGACCTGGCAAGGACTTCGAGGTCTACTCTCACAATCGCTTCAAGCGCGCGCCGTAGCATCGCCGACGCTTAATCAAATCCCGACCGGTCGATCGGCCCGTCCCACTTTAGCACGCTCACCTGGACCACGCCGCCGCGCTCTTCGTTCGGCACGTACTCCGTCATCACGCCGTTCTGCAGCAGCCGGAACGTCACCGACCCGTCGCGGTCGACGAAGCGCAGCAGCTTCGCCCCGTGATGCGCTTTCAACTTCGCAAGGTCGCCCTCGCGGTAGAGACACACGTCGAAGTCCGTGCACCATGTCTTGTCCTGCCGCGCGGCGATGATCATGCGCACGCGGTTCTCGGCGAAGTAGACGCCGAAAATCTCGCCCGCGTCGTAACCCATGAAGACGACGTCCGCGCCGGCCTTATTCGTGCGCTCCGCCTTGCCCATCACGCGCTCGACGTCGGCCGGGCTCATGTTGAGTTCCACGCCAGCAACGCCGACGCCCTCGCGGATCAAGTGCGCCGGAGCCGCCGGGGCAGGGGCGGGCGCAGGTGCCGGTGCCGTCACCGGCGGCGGCGCAGCAGGCGTTTTCGCTTCCTGCTTCGGCTTCTGATCGCACGCCGCGACAAGCGCCAACGCGACGGCAACGAGTGCAAACCGCTTCATCATGATTTCTTCTCCGCACCCATCTGCTGCGCATAGCCGCCGGCCATCAGCCGCTCGAACTGATCGAAGAGCGCGTCCGGATTGGCGCGCCGCATCTTCACGATCTCGGCCTCCATGCCCTCGGCGAGGATGAGTTCGCGCGTCCCCGCGCCGAGCGCGTCGAGCATGCGCCGCGCGGCGACCGCGGGATCCATGCCCTGATCGATTGCCTTATCGCTGACGCCGCGCGCTTGCGCCGTCGCGTCGAGCGCGTTCTTCGACACATTCGTGCGCACGGACCCGGGCGCCACCACCAGCACCTTCATCCCTTGATGCGCCGTCTCCGCGCGCACGCTGTCGTGATAGCCGATCAACCCGTGCTTCGCCGCGGAGTAGGCGCTGCGCAACGGCGCGCCCACGATGCCGGCGACGCTGGAAATCGCGATGATCGCGCCACCCCCGGCTTTCACCATGCGCGGCAGCAACGCCTGCGTCAGCGCGATAGGCGCCATCAAGTCGATGTCGACGATCTTGCGATAGACGTCGAACACCGTCTCGATCGCGAGCGAGCGTTGCGAAATCCCAGCATTGTTGACGAGCCCGTCGACGCGCCCCTGCCA
>JBKJZU010000146.1:0-5119 GCA_046715015.1 Micropepsaceae bacterium | reverse complement strand
GTCGCGCATTACCTGACCGAGATGATCGACGGCGCCGTGCGCACCGAACTCGGCCGCTACAAAACGTCGAAGGCGTATCAGCGCCTCCGCCACAACGAGCGCCACCTGACGAATTCCTCGTTCACGTTCGGCATGGTGATCTCGATCGCCGAGAAGCTGAACGCGATGAAGGCCGCCCGCGACGCCGCCAACGAAACGTCCGGCCGCGCGCTCGTCGTACTCAAATCCGCCGTCGTCGATACCGAACTGAAGAAGTTGAACCTAAACCTGCGCTCTGCCCGCGCCCCCAGCCGCGTCATCTCCGCCACCGCCTTCGAGGCCGGCGAAGCAGCGGGCGCGTCGCTCGCGATCAACCCCGCCTTAAAATAACCCCTAGTACCCTAGTATGCCCTTGAGTCCTGTCCGCGGAACTAATCTGTGTCCCCGGAATTACCCGATGAGTGCGCGATCGTGTACTGTGACCGAGATCTTCCGAGATATTCGAGTCACTCTTGCGTGAGGTGGGATCGGCCAATCGCTATCGTTGTTAGGGCATGAGTTTCATGCGCCTGAGCGTCCAAGCGATGCTCTCATCAACGAACTTGTAGAACTCGTCTCGCAGAGCCGGAACGTCTTCGGGCGATGGCAGGGCATCCTTGCCGGGCCAGAACTTGTCGTCGATTTCGCGGCGCGCGGTTGAGGGCTCGAAGATGCTTGTGTCGATCCCGCCGACACGATTTGCGATCGTCTCTCCCGTGCGCGCGTCCACTAAGATCATACGGTAGAATGCAAAGAGACCTGTGACATCGTCGAAGGGATGCCAGCGGCGGTAGAGAACCAATCCGTGAGTGGTAAGGAAGGCTCCCATTTCGACGGAGCTTTCGTCGTGACACAGGACGATGTAGGCATCGATGTCAGGGCGGCGCGGTAACGCGGCAATGACCTGCGGGATGTCGTTTTCATCCAAGATCGGGCTGCGATCGCTGGTGGTTCCAGAGGCGAGTTGCACGACGGTTAGGCGCGGCGTCAGTGCGGCCGCAATCGCCCGCTCGATTCGTGCGTCGATAGCGAAATCGGGCATGGCAAAGGCGCGCGCATCGCCTTTCCAAACAGTGACCGGTACGGACGGCTGAGTGTTGTAGAGCAGAATGGTGTCGCCGAGGCGCGAGATGACAGCAACGGTGCGGATGGGCTGGCCGTCACGGGTGGTCAGCTCATCGGCGACCGCGGCGAAACACAGGGTGCTCAACGCGAGCACTAGGCCAATTGCGAACCGGGTGAGCATTGCATCACGCCTTCGACTTTCTCCTGTCGACGCTAGCACTGTTCGCGCCAACATGGCTACGTGGCCGATGTGCGCGTCAACAGTGACGCTTGCGCTCTTGCGCGGCCGAATCGCAGCACCGGCGGCTCTGAAGGCCGCCATTGTGGCTGGCATTGTGTGGTTCCGTTTGGGAAACTGCGCTTAGAACAGCTGAACCTAAACTCTAGCCGTCAGTGAAAAAGTGAATACGCTGTCACCCGTTTGACCGGACCCAACGTGAACCTCCAATCCTATCTCGATCGCATCGGCTTCCGCGGCCAACCCCGGCCCGATCTCGACACGCTCACGCGCGTGCATCGCGCTCATGTCGAATGCATCCCTTACGAGAATTTCGATGTTCAGTTCGGCCGCACCATCACGCGTGATCCCGCCGCGGCCTTTGAAAAGCTGGTCGAGCGGAGGCGTGGCGGCTGGTGCTACGAGATGAACGGTCTTCTGGGTTGGGCGCTTGACGAGATCGGCTTCAAGGTCACGCGGATGGCGGGCGGCGTGATGCGCGTCGAGAGGGGTGATGCGGCGATCGGCAATCACTTGATCCTGCGCGTCGATCTCGACCGGCCGTATCTCGCCGATGTCGGCTTCGGTGATGGACTGATCGAACCCATCCCGCTGCAAGCGGGGACAGTGCGCCAGCGGCACTTCTCGTTCTCTTTGGAGGAGTTCGAGCCAGGTTGGTGGCGCTTCCATGATAACGCGCTGGCCCGCGCGACGTCATTTGACTTCCAACTTGCGCCGGCAGATCCGGCGTTGCTGGACGAGCGCTGCGCTTTTCTCCAGACGAGTCCGGAGTCCGGCTTCGTGCTCAACGCGGTCGTGCAACGTCATTTACCGGACGGCCGCTTCGCCATGATGCGCGGCAAAGTGTTGACGTTCGTCGGTGCCGAGGTCACCACCCGCGAAATCGCGTCCGCCCGCGCGTACGTCGAAACGCTCGCCGATACGTTTGCGCTCGAGCTGCCGGAAGCCGCCGCGCTCTGGCCCAAAATCGAAGCCCGCCACCGCGAATTGTTCGGCGTGGCTTGAGCCTCAACCCTCCGCAATGCGCGTGTAGGCTGCGCGGATGCGGTCGCGGACGTGCGTCGGCTGTTCGTCGACGGCCTGTGTAAGACTACGAAGTTGCCCGCGCAGGCCATGTATCTGATCGAGCAACGAGAGCACCAGCGGCAGCGTGTCGTCGTCGAATTCCAGCGTATGCTCGAGTTCGTTCAACAACCGCACGCGCGCGACATCGACCTCGTGAAAAAAGGCTGCACCCTCGCGCCGTTCGGGACGCACCCAGCCGAGGCGAATCCATTTGTGCAGCCGCGGGATCGAGAGTTCGCGGATTTCGATGACCAGATCCTGTTCGCTGACGATCATGGCTGTGGGCTCCGGGGATCGTACGCGTGCTTCTCGCGCCAGCCTTGCATGAATGCTTCCAGTTCGCCGTCGATCGCCTTCGGCATCACGATCTTCAAGCGGATCAGATGGTCGCCGGCGGTGCCGCCTTTGCCTTTGATGCCCTTGCCCTTGAGGCGCAGGGTCTGACCGCTCGATGCGCCTTTCGGGATCGTCACGATCAGGCGGCCGGCGATCGTTGGCGTTTCGACCTTCGCGCCCAGCACCGCTTCGTCGATCCCGATCGAAAGCTCGCTGTGCACGTCGTCGCCCTTGCGCTCGAACCCGGGATGCGGCCTCACGTGGATTTCGATCAGCGCATCGCCCGCGGGCGCGGCACCGCGCCCCGCGTGGCCAAGGCCCTTCAGACGAATCGTTTGCCCGTCGACGATGCCTTCCGGGATCGTCACGCCGAGGTGCTTACCCTCGGGAAGGGTGATGCGCTGCTGTCCGCCGGTCGCGGCGGTCACGAAGTCGACGTCCAGCTGGTAGTGCACGTTGCGGCCGCGCGCGTCCCTGTTCGCACCGCCGCCCGCGAAGAAGTCGGCGAACAAATCCGAATACGCGCCAAAGTCGGCGAAGCCGCCGGACGATTGATAGTGTTGCGCACCGCCTTCGTCCGCGTACTCGCGGTAATAGCGCTGCTGCGGGCGCTCCTGTCCCGCAGCGTCGATCTCGCCCTTGTCGAATTTGGCGCGCTTTTCGGCATCGCCGACGATGTCGTACGCGGAGGCCACGTCTTTGAAACGGTCCGCCACCTTCTGGTCGCCCGGATGCAAATCGGGGTGAAGCTGCTTAACGAGCTTGCGGTAGGCCTTCTTGATGTCGTCGGCCGATGCCGTCTTCGCAACCCCGAGAACGTCGTACGGATCTCTAGCCACAATGTGCGCCTTTCGCGAGACCTGTCCAAAGGAACTGAAGCAGAAAAATAGGGACAGCGCGCGCCCGTCTCAAGAGACGTGGGTCAACGCGCATGACGCTCATTGCCCGCTGCGTGCGCCGATCAAGTCGAAATCGCCGCCGAGCACGGCATCGAACCTGCCTGACCGCCACGCTTTGCGGCCGTCGCGAACCAGTGGCGCGGCGCCACCGCGATAGCGCCGGACGACGGTGTTCGACATGGAGGCCTTCTCGAGTGTCGCGCGCAACGCTTTCGCCGCGCTCGACGCCGGCAGATCGCCGAGCGGCGCCGGCGCGACACGCACACGCGCGATCACGCGCGAGCCTTCGTCGTCATCGCCCGCCTCCAGCACGTGCAACCCAGCCTCTTCGGAGAGCAGGCGATAGGCGCCGAAACCGGAAACGGTCAGAAACGGATCGTTGCCCGTCGCATAGTCCTCCACCTGCATACCGCGTTTGCCGGCCCAACCGCGATACATGCGCAACACCTGGGCGCACCACGCGCGCGCTTCTTGCGCGTCGCCCGTACTTTCAAGCGCGGGCTCGACGCAAAGCACGGCCTCGACCGGCGCATCGATCAGAGCATCCTCGACGCCCATGCCGGTGACGAAAATCTGCCGCGCGAGCCGCCCCATCACCTCGTGCGAGAAGCCATGCTGATCGCGCGACTTGTCGAGCCTCTCGCGCAGCGACTCGACCGTCTTCATCGCGGCCTTCACCCGGTCCATCAGCGCATAGCGCGCCAGCACACCGTGCCGGTCCGCCCGAGACCAAATCGCGGGATCCGAAAACTGGTGCGCAAGCGAAGCCGACAATGTCTCCCATTCCGCGCTGGCGATGCGCGCCGCAAGCGCGCGATACTCGGCCTCGAGTACGCTGCGCTCCGCAGCCGAACCTTGCGCGTTGAGCACGATCGCGGCGAGCGATCCGTCGCCCACAGCAACAGCGACGCCCGCAGGTTCCGCGTCCGGATCGACGAACTCGACCTGGATGGCCTTGCCGTCGCTGCGCACGAACAGGAACTGATCGCCTTCGGGGAAGCGATGCTCGACGATCGTCGCGGCAAGCGGCGCCAGCAGATACTGATCGATCGCCCGCTTCAACGGCCGCGCGCCCAGCTCCGGCGAGAACCGATCGAGCAGGAATTCGACCGCCGAATTTTCCCACTCGACCGCCCACTCGCGATTGCGCAAGCCGCGCCGCTCCAAAACATTGCGCAGTTCCTTCTGCAGGATCTGGCGCATCAGATCGCGCCGCAGCGGCTGGAACACGATGACCTTGTCCAGCCGGTTGACGAACTCCGGTCGGAACGCCTGTCCGATCGCCTTCATGATCTGATCGCCGGAAAACGCTTCCGCCTTCGCGCCGAACCCAAGCACCGGCCCTTGATGGGAGGTCGCGCCCAGGTTCGAGGTCAAGATGATGATGCAATGGCGAAAGTCGGCGACGTTGCCCAGCGCGTCACTCAAGCGCCCGTCGTCGAACACCTGCAGGAACAAGTCCCACACATTGCCGTGCGCCTTTTCGAACTCGTCCAGC
>JBKJZU010000145.1:0-2577 GCA_046715015.1 Micropepsaceae bacterium | reverse complement strand
GCGAACTAAAGATGCGCGCGCCGGTCGGCTCGCGTCAGCTCGGTCATATCATGCGCGAAACGGTCAGGCTCAATCGGGTTTCAGAGGGCTTGGTCTATGTGCAGGTGTCGCGCGGCGTGGCGCGGCGCGATCACGGATTTCCGGCGGCCTCGGTGAAGCCGACGCTTGTGGTCACTGCACGCTCGCTGAACTTCGCGCGCTATGCGGCGCTGGCTGAGACGGGCATCGCCGTCGTGACGCGGCCTGAGGCGCGCTGGGCGCGTTGCGATATCAAGTCGACCGGACTTCTTCCCAACGTGCTAGCGAAGCAAGCGGCGCGCGAGGCCGGCGCGTTCGAGGCGTGGTTCGTCGATCGTGACGGCCTTGTGACCGAAGGATCGTCGACGACCGCTTGGATCGTGGACGAGAAGGGCGTGCTCAGGACGCGCGCGCTCGACAACGCGATCCTTCCCGGCGTGACGCGCGGCGAGATCGTTTCGTTTTGCCGGCAACTCGGTGTGGATCTCGCGGAGCGCGCGTTCAGCGTGGAGGAAGCGCGAAATGCACGCGAGGCGTTTATATCCGCAGCTTCGTTCGGCGTGCTTCCTGTCACCCGAATCGATGGGAAACCGGTCGGTAACGGAAAACCGGGGCTTATTTCTGCCAAAATCGGCAAAATGTACTGGTCGTCTCGATAGTTAACGCTCCCCCTCGCTTCCTTCACACTTGCTCCACCGCGACGGCTCGTCCATTTTCTCCAAAGGCGAGTGGCGGACACATTGAGTCGCGTGGTCGTACACCTGTCACGAAAGCAGGATACCCGTATCGCCAACCCCGTGAGTTTCGGGCGGAGCAAGTGAAAAATGGGGCCAACCCATGAGTGATCGACAAGCAAACCTTCAAGACACGTTCCTGAATGCCTGTCGCAAGAACAAAGCGCCTCTGACCATTTTTCTGGTCAACGGGGTGAAGCTCCAGGGGATCATCACCTGGTTCGACAATTTTTGCGTTCTTCTGCGCCGCGATGGGCACTCGCAGCTGGTCTATAAGCACGCTATATCGACGGTGATGCCGTCGGTACCGGTTCCGCTGTTCGAGCAAGAAACGCCGGAAGCGGCCGACGCTTAGCCAGACATTGGAAGCGGCCTTGATTTGATCGAACCTTCTCGCGGGCGTTCGTTCGGCGGATGGACCCCAGGGTCGCGCCGGGCGATTATCGTTCATCCCTACATGAAGCGGTCGGACGAACCGCGCACGCTTGAGGCGCGCCTCGAAGAGGCGACGGGCCTCGCGCGCGCGATCAACCTCGACGTCATCGCAGCCCTACCCGCACCTCTCAGCGAAGCGCGGCCCGCCACCTTGATCGGGAAGGGGAAGGTCGAGGAGCTGAAAGGTTTGTGCGAGGCGGAGAAGCCGGAGCTCGTCATCTGCGACGGGCAGCTTTCGCCGGTGCAGCAGCGCAATCTCGAGAAAGCGTGGAACGTGAAGGTGCTGGATCGCACCGGTCTCATCCTCGAGATCTTTGGCGAGCGCGCGCGGACGGCGGAAGGCCGGCTGCAGGTCGAGCTTGCGCATCTTTCGTATCAGAAGGGCCGCCTCGTGCGGTCTTGGACCCACTTGGAGCGGCAACGCGGCGGCTTCGGCTTCTTGGGCGGTCCGGGTGAAACGCAGATCGAAGCCGACCGGCGCGCGATCGGCGATCGCATCGCGCGGCTGAAGCGGGAACTGGAAGACGTGAAGCGGACGCGCCAGCTGCACCGCGAGGCGAGGAAGCGCGTGCCGTTTCCGGTGGTGGCGCTGGTCGGTTATACGAACGCCGGCAAGAGCACGTTGTTCAACAGACTGACGAGTTCCGACGTCGTTGCCAAGGATCAGCTGTTCGCGACGCTCGATCCCACGATGCGCGGGCTGGTGCTGCCGTCGAAGCGGCGGATCATTCTCTCCGACACGGTGGGCTTCATCTCCGATCTGCCGACGCAGCTCGTCGCCGCTTTCCGTGCGACGCTGGAAGAGGTGCTGGAAGCCGATCTGCTGCTGCATGTGCGCGACATCAGCCATCCGGACGCGCAGGCGCAGAAGGACGACGTGCTGGACGTGCTGAGCGAGCTTGGCGTTTCCGACGCCACGCAGACCGGGATGATCGAGGTTTGGAACAAGATCGATTTGATCCCCGAGGCCGAGCGGCCCACCGCCGCGAACGGCAAGCGCCAACCGCGCAGCGTCTCGCTCTCGGCGCTGACGGGCGAGGGGTTCGACAAACTGCTCGGCATGATCGACGCGACGCTGGCGGCGAACGCGATCGAGGCGGAGCTCAGGCTTGAGCCGGACGCGGGTGCGGACCTCGCGTGGGCTTATGAGAACGGCGACGTGCTCAAGCGCACGGCGGACGCGAAGGGCCGGGTGAAACTGCGCGTGGCGATCGTCGCCGGCGCGCTGCCGAAGTTCGAGCGGCGCTTCGGCACAAGGCGCGGGCGGCAGTAGTCCCGTCAAAAACACACCGCCCCCCCTGCGGGGCGGTCGAAATTTCGAGCGAAGCGCAGAAATTTCGGGTGGGGGGCCAGAGCCTCAAACGCTCGCCCCCCACCCGAACCTTCTCGC
>JBKJZU010000144.1:0-5019 GCA_046715015.1 Micropepsaceae bacterium | reverse complement strand
CCGCCGCGGATGCGATGACGGCGACGCTGAAGAACATCGATGCCGCGCTCGGCACCGGCGACAAGGCGAAGGTCGATTTAGCGTTCGCCGAGGTCGGCAAGAGCTGTGGTGGTTGCCACAAGATGTTCCGCGGTCCTGAAGTTTCGGAGTAATGTCTGGGCCAAGACTTTTGCTGGTGGCGGCGCTGGTTGTCGGTGCCGCCATTCTTGTTTGGTTGCTCGTACCGTCGCGTGCCACGGTGAGCATTCCGTCCGGTGTGTCGAGTAGCAATCCGGGCATGGCTGCACGCGGGGCTTATTTGGTTCGCGCTGGCGGTTGTCTTAGTTGCCATTGGGATAAGAAGGGTGGTGGCCAAGCTTTCGCAGGCGGGCTCGCGCTCAAGACGCCGTTCGGCATGTTTCACTCGCCCAACATCACGCCCGATAGCGGCACCGGAATCGGCGCCTGGAGCGACGAGGATTTCGTGCGCGCTCTGACCCAAGGGCAGGGCGTCCACGGGGAGGAACTCTATCCGGTTTTTCCGTACACGTCGTTTGCGGCGATGACGGTAGAAGACGCGCTTGCGATCAAAGCCTATCTCTTCACACTCGCTCCGGTGAGTGCACCGCGGCGCGACGACGACATTGCGTTTCCGTTTTCGTGGCGCGCGTTGATGAAGGGCTGGAAGCTGTTGTTCTTCGACGGCGCCGCGCCTCTCGCGAACGATCCGTCGCGTGATGCAACTTGGAATCGCGGGCGCTATTTGGTCGCAGTCGGGCATTGCGGCGAATGTCACACACCGCGCAATTTTCTTGGCGGCGCGATCGAGTCGCAATCGCTGCAGGGTAACGCGAGCGGTCCCGATGGTTGGAAGGTTCCCGCGCTGGCGGGTGGCAAGGCCAAGGAATTCGCCGCGTGGTCTGTGGAAGAAATCGCGGAATATCTGAAAAGCGGCGCAAAGCCTGACTTCGATATTGCGCAAGGGCCCATGAACGAAGTGATAGAAGACGCGACGAAACATCTCACGGACGAAGACCGCCGTGCGCTTGCGCTCTACCTAAAGTCGTTGGACGTACAACAGTAAAACCTGTTGATAGGCGCGCGGTGCTGATTTGGCGGCCCGACGACACAAGACTAAATTCACAGCCAACGACAACAGAACGGTGAACCGCAAATGGCCCGCGTTATTGTCATTCTCGGATTGATGATCGCGATCACAGCGACGATGTTCTGGATCACGCGCAATCCGTCCGCAGCAACCGGCGCTGCGGCGACAACTACAGTTCCCAGCGCGACCGTGAGCTTGGCTGAACTGAATTCGTCGAAGACGCCCGGACCGGATGACGACATCGCGGACAAGCCCGACGAAGCCCATTCGCAAGTTTCGGTCGAGCCGCGTCTCGTGACCAATCCAGTGGGCGAAGCCGCATCGGGCCCGGCAAGTGCGCAGGATGTGACCAAGGGGCCAGTGGCGGGCGCGGCGCCGTCGATCGCAACGGCGGGGATCGACCACAAAAACAATGCTTCGTTTACGGGAACGGCGACACCGGGCGACGCGATATCGCTGGTATGGGACGAGAAACCGATCAGCTGGACGACAGCCGACCCGCAAGGCAATTGGACGTTGGAATTCAAGGCTCCGGATTCGAAGAAGGAGCATAGGCTCTACGTGACGGCGCAGAGCAAGGACGGCTCCGTTGTCGTGGGGCCGCAACGCGCGTCTATCGGTCCGGCGGCGACGCCCGGTGGTCTTGCGCGGATCACGTTGCAGGCTGCGGACCAGTCTACAAAGACATTGCAAGACGGTGCGACGGCGGCCGCGGAACCCGCGACCGGCATCATTGTCGAGAAGATCACGGTAGGTGCGGTGGCGGGTGAAGCGAACCTCACCGGTAAGGCCGATGCCGGCGCCACGGTCAAAGTTCAGATCAACGGCAGGCCCGCCGGTAAAACCGTCGTGGGAGCGGACGGTGCGTGGTCGCTCGCGACTGCGAACCCGTCGAGCAAAGCTGCAGGGAGCTTGCGCATTGAGCTCTTTGCGAAGGACGGCGCAAAGTTGGACGAGACCGAGGTGCCATACAAAGTGGCCGCGCCTGAGACAAAGGTTGCGACTAACGAGACGACAACATCGAAAGACTCTGCGGCAGTGTTGACCAAGCCCATTGCCGAGGGTGCGGCCGCAGCGGCAAACGCAGGCGTGTCCGCATTGTTCCGAGCGCCTGCAAACGTCGTTCCGGAGAAAGCGAAGTCACGCATTGTTCGCGTCCGACGCGGGGACAGTCTGTGGCGCATCTCGAAGCGCCACCTCGGCAACGGAAAGAAATGGGCGACGTTCTACCGCTTGAACAAGCGCAAGATCGACAACCCCGATCTCATCTATCCGGGGCAGACGCTCATTCTGCCGGGCTAGGCCTGGAACTGGCGCGCGGCATGGCTTAAGTCAACGCCATGCCGCCATCACCTGGACGTTCCACTGCCGTCGCCGGCGACGCTCATCAAGGGCAGTCGCGGTTTTCACCCGTCCGCACGCTTTTGCCTTATCTGTGGCCGGAGGGGCGGTTCGACCTCAAAGCCCGCATCGTGGTTGCCATGGTGGCACTCGTGCTCGCGAAAATCGCGACGCTGGCATTTCCGCTGCTCTACGGTAAGGCCATCGATGCGCTCAGTCCCCAGAGCCCCGCGGTGCAGGCGGTTGGGATCGCGATCGGCTTCATTGTCGCCTACGGCGTTGCGCGCATCGTGATGCAAGGCCTTGCGCAGCTGCGCGATGCCATCGCGGCGAAGGCCGTCTACAACGCCGTCCGGTCGGTGGCCGCGAAGACGTTCCGCCACGTCCACGCGCTGTCACTGCGGTTTCATCTTGAGCGCAAGACCGGTGGCCTTACCCGCGTGATCGAGCGCGGCACGAAGGGCATCGACGTACTTTTGTTCTACGTGCTGTTTTCGATCGCGCCGACGATCTTGGAACTCGCTCTTGTCTGCGGTTACCTGCTTTGGGTTTATCACTGGGGTTACGTCGCCATCACGGTGGTGACCGTGTTGCTCTATGGCTGGTTCACGATCAGCGTCACGGAATGGCGCACCGCGATCCGGCGGCAGATGAACGACAGCGACACCGAGGCAAACACGAAGGCGGTCGACAGTCTGCTCAACTACGAGACCGTCAAGTATTTCAACAACGAGGGGCATGAGGCTTCGCGCTACGACAAAGCGATGGTGCGCTTTGCGGACGCGTCGGAGAAAGCGCAGTTGTCGCTCTCCGTGCTCAACACGGGGCAGGCGGTCATCATCGTGCTTGGCCTCGTCGCCGTGATGGTGTTGGCGGCCTATCACGTCTCGCTGGGCGTGATGACGATCGGTGACTTGGTCGTCGTGAATGGCTTTCTAACTCAACTCTACGTACCGCTGAACCTGCTTGGCACCGTATACCGGGAGATCAATCAGGCGCTCATCGACATGGAGAAGATGTTCGATGTTCTTGGCGTGCCGCAGGAGGTGCAAGACAAACCGGGTGCGGTGCCCCTGAAAGTTGAGGGCGGCGACATTCGGTTCGAGGATGTGACGTTTGCCTATGACCCCGAACGCACGATCCTCAAGGGTGTGAGCTTCAACGTTCCTGCGGGCAAGACGGTTGCGGTTGTGGGACCGTCGGGCGCGGGAAAGTCGACGATCTCGCGCATTCTCTACCGGTTCTATGAAGTGAAGTCGGGCCGCGTTACCATCGATGGGCAGGACATTCGGGATGTGACCCAGGATTCCGTCCGCGCGGCGATCGGAATCGTGCCGCAGGATACGGTGCTCTTCAACGATACGATCCGCTATAACATCCGTTACGGGCGGATCGATGCGGACGATACCGAGATCGAGCAAGCCGCGCGGTTGGCGCAGATCGAACCGTTCATCAAGCAGCTTCCCGATGGCTTCAATGCGATGGTCGGCGAACGCGGCTTGAAGCTCTCAGGCGGCGAGAAGCAGCGCGTCGCGATCGCGCGAACAATCTTGAAGAACCCGCCGATCCTGCTGCTCGACGAGGCTACGTCGGCGCTCGACACGCATACCAAGCGCGAGATCCAGTCGGCGCTGAAGGAGGTTTCGCGTAACCGTACGACGCTCGTTATCGCGCACCGGCTTTCGACGGTCGTCGACGCGGATGAGATTTTGGTGCTCGATCAGGGGCGCATCGTCGAACGCGGCCGGCACGGCGAGTTGCTGGCGAAGAACGGCGCCTATGCGGCGATGTGGAACCGTCAACGCGAGGCGGCCGCTGCGCGCGAGAAGCTCCAGGAGGCGGAGGCCGATCCTGCGGTCAACCCTGAAGCGGCACGCGTGCAGGCAGCAGCCGCGGCCGGCGAGTAGCTTCTGGCGGCCGCAGATCATGCTTGCCGCGATCACAGGGTCAAAGATCCGGCTTCGTTCGCTGCGCGTCTAGCCGCCGTGCTTGGCGAAGGCGCTGCGCTCGCCGTCCTTCGTGAAGAGCCAAACGGTGTAAGGCTCGTTCGGCTCGCCCGGAACTTCCATGCCGGGTGAGTTCAGCGGCATACCGGGCACGGCAATGCCCGCCGCCTTCGGCTTTTCTTTCAGCAGGCGCTTGATATCGTCGGCAGGTACATGGCCCTCGATGGTGTAGCCTTCGATCACGCCGGTGTGGCATGACGTGAGGTCATCGGGGACGCCGAGCTTGGCTTTGATCGCGGCCATGTCCGACGTCTCGTCGACGGTGGCGCTGAAGCCGGACGCGTTCAGGTGATCGACCCATGCGGTGCAGCAGCCGCAGCTGGGGTCTTTGTAGACCTTGATTGACGGCGAGGCTGCGCGCAGGGGTGAAACTGCGAGCAAGGCAACGGCAGTAAGCAAGGTATCGCGGCGGCTCAGCATGGGCTACTCCGCTGCTTCCGGTTTCGACGCTCCGTGGGCCGGGTTGCGTCCAAGATTGTTCAACCACGGCAGTTTTCGCACCAACCAAGCCGTGAACGTACCGTCAGCCCAATACCGTTGTTCGATGGCGAGCATTGCAGGCGTCACAAACAACGTGAGCAAAGT
>JBKJZU010000143.1:0-4543 GCA_046715015.1 Micropepsaceae bacterium | reverse complement strand
TTGTTGTCGGCGGACAGACGGGTGCGGGACACCAGCTTATAAGCCGTGTCGTGCTCGCCGGCGTCGAGCGCGTTGCGCGCCTGGAGATTGTGTTCGAGCCACCAGTTTTGCGAATACGCCGGCGGGAGCGCGCCGTTGTCGTCGGCCTTCATCAGCAGCGACCAGCACTCCGTCGTCTTGCCGGCTTTTCGCTGTTGCACCGACTGGTCATAGATGAGGCTGGCGGCCCATGCGGGATCCGGCGCGTCGTCCAGGATGTCGTCGATATCAATTGCGTTGCCCGATTGGAGCTTGACCCTTCGTCCACCACGGCCTGCGGCTTCGCCGACAGCAGGGGCAGGAGTTCGCGAGCACCCGAGACATTCTTGTTCCACAGCGCAGCGTCGGCGCGCGTGAGGTGATCGCCTTCGGGCAGCGTCATCTGCGTGGCGGTCGTCCAGTCCTGGTAGTCGGCAAGGTTCAGCGTGGAGCCCAGCCAGCAACGCCTGATGCCGGACAGTGCTTCCTGCTTCTCACCGCGCGCGAACTGGGATTTCCCCCAAGCGAGGCAGCCGGCACTGGTGCGGGGTTGGCGTGTCTTAAACCAGGCGGGTCCTTTCGTGTCGACCAGAGCACTCGCGAGAAGCGCTTCCTCGCCACGCTGTATGACCTGAAAGCGTCCGGGCCAGTTGCCATGCGCGCTCAAGAAGACGTCGATCTCGTCGAAGGTCGCGCCGGAGTCCTGCGACGACACATAGCGCCACTGCACGAGGTCGCGCACGACCGCCGGCTGCTTATCCGAGAGTGCCTTCGCGCCCGCCCAATCCTTTGCATCCTGTGCCGCGAAAGCTTTGGTGAGAGCTTCGAGTGCCTTTGCACTTGGTTCTGTTTCGGCGGCGCGGGTCGAGGCTGGGAGCAGGGCGGCGCTGATAGCCAGCAGCAGAGCGGCGGCGCGCGTCGCAGCGTTCGGTCTGTTCTTGTTCAAATGGGTTCTCATCGTGCCGGAGTGTCCAAGAAACTGCGCTGCGCTCAAGGTCAAAGGATGGACTGTGAGTGAACGGCGGCTAGTACGGAAGGTGCCCGCGCAGCTGTTGTGTGAAGCCGATCACGCGATCGGCGGTGAGGTCGGAAAGGCATTCGGTCGTGATTACGCCCTCAGCCGAGGCGCCTTGCGCTTCCTCGCGGTGGTAGAAGCATTCGGCGTCGATCCATGCCCGCCATGCGGCGTTCGCCGCGGTGAGCGCCTTGGCGCGATAGGCGTCGCGCTTGGCGAGGTCGGCGGTGCGCGCCTGAAGCAGCGCAGTCCACGCGTCGCCCTCGCGGCTGTTGCACATCACGAGCCCGAGCGTCGATTGCTGGTTCTCCTCCTCCTTGACGCAAGGGGCGAACACGATGCGCTTGCAGGCGCGCATCGCCTCGACCGCCTGCGCCTTCGCGAGGCAGGCTTCGATCATCGGCCGTGCGCGCGCCCGGCCCGCGATCGCCTCCGGCGATTCATCGGCGGCGGCCGGCAACGTCGCGCCCACCAGTGCAATCGCCATCGCAACCGTCAGTCTCATCGCAATCCCCTCGACACGCTTCCCATGCGTCTGCTGATTGTAGCGAAAATCGCGGTGACGCGCCGCATCCCATATTTCGCCATTATGAGCGGGTGCCCAAGCGTCCGGGCCAGTTACGCCGATCGCATGTGCCTTCGAAGGACGGCGTCGAGGCTCCAGGGGCCGGGCCCCGCGAACACCAAATACAAGAAGATAAAGGCGTAGAGGATCGCAGCGTCACCCTCGTTGGCAATTGGGAAGAAGCTGCGCGGCGCATGCGCGATGAAATAGGCGGCCGCCATGGTGCCGGAGGCGACGAACGCAGCCGGACGTGTGAAGAGGCCAAGTGTGATGAGGGCGCCGGCGATGAGCTCGATGATGCCTGCATAGTCGCCGGCTCCGGCCAGTGTCCACCCGCTTCCCGCGCGCTCGCCCATTGGAAAGTAGAGGAACTTTTGCGTCCCGTGCGCGAGGAAGAGAAGGCCCGACATGATCCGCAGAACACTCAGCATTTCGCCGGCCCATTCGTTGAGCCGACTGAAGGCCGCTATGTTCACCGTCGATGTCGCGGGGGCATTTCGGTCTGGGATCGCCATGAGCGTATAACGCGCAACCCCTCAAATCGGTTCGCATTCGCGGTCCGCTGGCCGGAATCACCAGCGAAACAGCGCTTGGAACTGCTCGCACCGTTGCGAGTCTTCCGCGCCCACCGGCGCATGGTGAGTACTTGGATCATGCCTTTCGGGAGCGGCTACGGATACTCAGACGCCGCAAGCCGCCGCGCCAGCGTGGCGGTCGCTCGCGATACGTCGATGTCCGCTACGAGCACGTTCTCCGTTCCGTCGGTGTGCATGGCGGTGACCACGCCTTCTGGGTCGATGAGAGCGGTGCCGGCGATGCTGTTTGGGATCGCGTAGTTCACGGTTGCGAAGTAGATCGTGTTTTCGGCGGCGCGGCAGAGCGCGGCTTTTTCGTGCATCGTGCCGCTTACGCTGGCCCATTCGTTCGTGGTGCGGGCGCTGTCTCCCGCCGGTGAGAACTGCGGATGGAACACGATCTGCGCGCCGCGGCGGGCGGCCCAGCGGACGGTTTCGGGGTAGCGCCAGCCTTCGTGGCAGATGACGACGCCGAAGCGCAGGCCTTCGATCGCGAAGACGGCACGGCCGCTGCCCGGTGTGTAGGTGCCTTCTTCGGAGGGGTCGATCTGCACCTTGTCTTGAAACCCAAGCAGCCGTCCGTCGTTTGCCACGATCATGACGGAGGCGAGAAGACCCGCCGGCATCATGCGTTCCATGCCTACGACGGCGGCGACGCCGGTTGTTGCGGCGGTTTCGCGGATCGTTCGTTCGGCGTGCGCGAGGAAGGCATCATCGGGCGGTGCGACGTCGAGGCCGACGCCTCGGAGGCCCGGCAGGTAGCACTCCGCCGTGCAGACAACGCGTGCGTTCTTACTGGCCGCTTCGTGCATGGCGGCAGTGACGGCGCCGAGCGCGTCGTTAGGGTCCGGGCGGAAGCGCAGGGTCGCCAGGGCTATTCGCATTCTTCACCTTTCGTTTGACGACAATGGGCAACCGACGCGGCTGCTGCAAGCGTCAGCGGTGGTCGGCGTTTGCGTGGCGGTGGAAGTGGACATATCGTTGGCGAGGTTGTCCCCTTCGTGACATGGGTGCACATTAAATTCTACTATGCGCCGCACTCGTGCGCGCTTGCTTCGCACATTGCGCTTGAAGACGCGGGCGCACCTTACGAATTGGTGCGGGTCGATTTCGCGGCAAACGAGCAGCGTGGCGATGCCTACAAGGCGATCAATCCGAAGGCGCGTGTGCCGTCGCTGGTGACCGAGAAGGGCGTGCTGAGCGAAACACCGGCGATCCTGATGTTCGTCGCGCAGAGCTTTCCGAAGGCGAGACTCGCGCCGCTCGACGATCCGTGGGCGCTGGCGCAGGTGCAGTCGTTCAACGCCTATTTGTGCGCCACCGTGCATGTGGCGCATGCGCACCGGATGCGCGGCACTCGTTGGGCCGACGACCCGGCGGCGATCGAGGCGATGAAGCGTAAGGTGCCGCAATCGGTCGGCGAATGCTTCGACTTGATCGAGCGGACGATGTTCAAGGGGCCTTACGTGATGGGCGAGGCATATTCGATCTGCGACCCGTATCTCTTTACGCTGGCGCAGTGGTGGGAGGTTGACGGCGTGGATCCGCAGCGCTTGCCTCGGCTTGCTGCGTTCCGCGCGCACATGGCGGCGCGGGAGAGCGTGCGCCGCGCGATCGAAGCGGAGACGGGGCGCCATGGAGCAACGTGAAACGGACGCACTGGTTGCGCATCTTCAGTCGCTGTTGCGGGCGTACGAGGTGTTGTTTCTCGTGGCGCGGCATTTTCATCCGCCGCGGTTTGCGGGGTTGATGGCGCAGATCGGAACGCCGGATGAGGATTTGAAGGCGGCGCGGGCAGGCAGCATCGACGCGCTCAAGGAATTGGGCGATGTCAGGGATGCGCTCGACGCGGCGACCGAGGCGGCGCTTCAAGCGTTTGCGGGTTTGCGCGAGGTGACGGACGCGTCGGGCGACATACGCGCCGTCTTTCGCGCGTTCCGGTTTTTGCCGATCGGGCTTGAGGCGCTTTATCCGCTGGCCGGTGTTCTGCCGCCGGTGAACCGGTTCTTTCTCGATCCCGCGCATCGCTCGGATGCTGCGCTTGCCGAGCGCTTCACGCGTCCCTCTACGCACGAACAGATCGGCGTTATGCACTTCGCCGCCGATGACGACGACGGCGAGCGCGGCGGGTTTTGGCTCTATGTGCCGGAGCATTATTCGCCCGACCAGCCATTGCCGCTCGTCATGGCGCTGCATGGCGGCAGTGGGACCGGGCATCAGTTTCTCTGGAGCTGGTTGCGCGATGCGCGCAGCCACGGCGCGATCCTCGTTGCGCCGACGTCGGTTGGCGCCACGTGGGCGCTCAGCGGCGATGATGCGGACACGCCGAACATCGTGCGCATGGTGGAATTCATCCGCGCGAACTGGTCG
>JBKJZU010000142.1:0-5538 GCA_046715015.1 Micropepsaceae bacterium | reverse complement strand
GCGCCCTCACCGTCGTCGAAGGCTGCGGCTCGAACGGCGTCGAATACATGACCGGCGGCATCGCGGTGATCTTGGGCGCGGTCGGCGAAAACTTCGCCGCCGGCATGACCGGCGGCATGGCCTTCGTCTTCGACCCGAAAAACGATCTGCCGATCAAACTGAACGAAGACAGCGTCGTCCCCACAAGGCTCAAATCCGCCTACTGGGAACAAACCCTCGTCGCCCTGATCGAAGAACACGTAACCGAAACCGGCTCCCGCCACGCCAAACGCATCCTCCAACAATGGGAAGTCACCCGCGACCAATTCTGGCAAGTCTGCCCAAAAGAAATGCTCGCCCGCCTCAAACACCCACTGAGCGACGAACCAACGGCGGCGCGAGCTTAGGCTTGGCTCACCCGGGAGCGCGGGCTTCGAGACCGCTCTTTCTTCCTTGGTGTGTTGGAGGCGTCGCGAAGAGCGGGCAGGATGCCCGCGCTCCCGGGTGTGCCAGCCCTACGCGCTCCCGGGTGAGCCCTACCTTCGCCCGCCCCATGCACTCGAATGCCGCCAATCCTCCGGCTGCTCGCACCCGGGTGAGCCAAGATTTCCCGCCACGAGGTCATCAACTGCCGTCTCCACATTGCGGGGATGAGCGGGCCGAACTGCACGGGCCGGGTCGAGCGCGCGCTGATGTCGGTGGGCCGGCGTTCAGAACGCGATCGCCGACCACGCACGCGCAAGCGAAATTCGTGACACCCGGAAGGCCCGATCCCCGACCTGCCACACATCATTAACCTTGTTGGATCATACTTTGGTGGATGTGAATTGAGTGAGTGGACAGTGGTCATTTCCAGGCTCTTCAGCCAACGGGTACGCGGCGGCGCGCTTTGCGCTGCACTTGCCGTTGCGTTCATTTTGACGTCCAAGACCGCCATGGCCGTGCCGAGCTTCGGGATCCAGACGAGCCAGCCTTGCTCGGCTTGTCACATGGGCAGTTTCGGACCGCGTCTGACGGCGGCGGGTCGGGATTTCAAACTCTACGGCTATGCGTCGAGCGACAACAAGGATCACTGGATACCGTTTAACGCGAACGTCCGGTCGTCGTTCACGCATACCGATGCGGACATCCCAGGCGGCGCGTCGGACGGGTTCGATGACAACGACAACTTCGCATTCGACGGGATGACCCTCTCCTACGCCGGTAAAGTCGCCGCCAACTTTGGCGCGGTCGCGCGGCTAACGTACAACGGCATCAAGCAGAACTGGCAATGGGGTGGAGTCGATCTCCGCTACGCGCAAGACGCAAATTGGTTCGGAACCGATCTTGTCTTCGGCGTTACCGTGAACAATGGACCCACCAGGTCCGATCTTTGGGAATCGGTCCCCAACGGCGGTGCCCCGACCGCGGGCTCGGGCCTCTCGCGCAGACCCAAAGCCGCCCCCATCGCAAGCTCTCTGTCCGGTATTGTCGCCGGTGCGGGTTTCTATACGATGTGGGACAACCTGATTTACATCGAACTCAGCGCCTATGACGGTCTCAACAGGGACACTTTGAATGCGTTGGGCGTCGATCCGCTAAACGGGCGCGACTCGTTTTCGGGGTTCCTGCCTTACGGGCGCGTCCTAATCCAGAAAGAGTTCGATGACGGACGCCATTTCGTGGCATTCGGCGCTTATGGGCTCCATGCGGAAGTTCATCCGCGCGGTATCGAAACTGCCGGCACAAACAAATTTTCGGATTTCGATTTCGACGCACTGTATCAGTGGGTCGCTGATCCCGCGGTCACGACGTCCGGCGTATTCGCCGCACGCGCCGGCTACCTGCACGAAAGAGCGGAACTCGACGCGAGTAGCGTCCTCTTCGGAACCAACGCAGTCGACAATCTTTCGACGTGGCGCGTTGATGTGTCCTACTCGTTCGACGCTACGCTGACGCCGACAGTTCAGTACTTTCAAACGACCGGTACGACGGATCCGGTCCGTTGGTCGACGCCGGGAGGCAAGATCGACTCGAGTGGGTTGATTGCCCAAATCGACTACGTACCCTGGGGCAAACCGGACTCGCCGGTCGACTGGCTCAATATGCGGCTCTCGCTGCAATACATTGCCTATGAAGAATTCAACGGTCGTTCGGACAACGCATCCGACAAGAACACGTTCCTTATCGGTTTGGCGGTTGCCGGGACGACAACTCAATAAGAGAGACGCACCGGCATGATGCATGCATCGGACAAACCCAGATCGCGGCGCGCCTACACCGGCATCGTCGCTGGGACATTGGCACTCTCGCTCGTGGCGGCAAGCGCCGGTGCCATGCAGGAAGAGGTCGACCAAAAAGGACTTCGTTTCTCAAAAGCGTCGGCCACGCTGGCGGTCGGCGGGACCATGCGCTTTCACAACAGCGACGACGTCATACATAATATTATGACGATAGATTCCAACGACGAACCGGAAGACCACGGCTTGCAAAAACCCGGTGAGGTCATTTCCGCCAAATTCGAGAAAGCGGGCGCCTTTCAAGTGCGCTGCGCGATCCATCCCAAAATGAAGATGACTATCGCGGTCGAGAAATAGGCGCGTGCCTTTGGGCTGACACCACATGCCGATACGATTCAAAATTCTGATCGCGTGCCTCGGCTTTTTGGTCGTGACCATCGCACTCGGCCTATTTTTGCGCGAGCAGCAGAACAGGCTTGGTTTGCTTTCCATGGAAGTCTACGACAATGCGCTGATCGGCGTCAGCTATGTGCGTAAGGTGCAGACGAATTTCGTTCGCCTGGTCGCGGCTGAACGTTCGGGGATTGCGCCGGGCCAAGCCGAGTCGCGCGCCAGGTTCGACGATCTTTTGGCCGATCTCGATGTCGCCATAGAGCGGGCGATTTCGGACAAAGGCGGTACGGCGGCGCGGAAAATACGCGTCAATCTGCTTGCGCTGCGCGACGATCCCTCCGAAGTCCTTCGACTGGCGCGGATGAACGAAATTGATGAGCAGCTTGAAACCCTTGTTCAAAAATACACGGCCGACGGTTTCATTTATCGTATCCGCACCGAACGGCTGGTGGAGACGACCGATCGGTGGGTGATGGCCGCTCTGGCTTTGGCGATTCTGCTGGCCGTCGCTCTCACCCACGTTTTGGGTCAATCCATAGTCCCCCCGCTCAATCGCGCGGTCGGCATTGCCATGGCGATCGCTGATGGCCGCCTCGACAACAAGATCGAAGCGAAAGGGAAGAGCGAGACCGCACGCCTACTCGGATCGCTGCGCATAATGCAGAGTTCGATCGCCGAAAGCCTACGCCAAGGTGAAGCATTGCGGGAGGTGGAAGCCGCGCGCTTGGTCGCGACGGCCCAGGCGCTCGATGCGGCCGAAGCCGCGAACAAGGCTAAGTCCGGCTTTCTTGCAATGATGAGCCACGAAATGCGCACGCCGCTCAACGGCGTGATCGGAATGACGGACGTGCTGTGCGACACCGGTCTGACATCCGAACAGTTAAAGCTTGCGTCCGTCGTTCGAAACTGCGGCGAACACCTGCTGCACTTGATCAACGATGTCCTCGACTTCTCGAAGCTTGAGGCTCAAGCGATGGAGATCGAGTGCGTTGCGTTCGATTTGCCCTCGATGTTGACTTACGCAATGGACATCGTCGCGCCGCGCGCTGCTGCGAAGTCGATCGACATCGAGAGCGACATCGATAGCAGCGTTCCGCAATTTGTCCGTTCGGACCCCGGCCGCGTGCGTCAAGTCGTGCTTAATCTGTTGGGCAATGCGGTCAAGTTCACCGAACGCGGTTCTGTGATGCTTCGGGCGCGAGCGCACGCGACGGCGAATGGCGAGGTTATCCTCCGTGTTGCCGTCGTCGATACCGGTATCGGCATTGCCGCCGAACACTTGGATCGTTTGTTCCTGAGCTTCAGCCAGACTGACGCTTCGATCTCGCGCCGCTACGGCGGTACGGGCCTCGGCCTTGCGATTTCGAAGCGGCTGACCGAGCGAATGGGCGGAACCATCGGTGTTGAAAGCGAGCCCGGCGCCGGTTCGACATTTTGGTTTGAACTGCCTGTCTCGGTCGCGACCGCCGACGAGGTGAGCAATGCCGCGCGCGGCATCGAGCCTTCGCACGTCGAAGAAGCGCTTGCGGCGATTGCATCCCTGAAGCGGCCATTGCGCCTCCTTGTCGTCGAAGACAACGCGACGAACCTGCAGGTGGCGAAAGCGGCGCTCGGCAAGTTCGGGATCACGCCCCATATCGCCGGCAACGGCCTCGAAGCGATCGAAGCCGCAAGGCGCACCGCATACGACGTGATCCTGATGGACGTCCACATGCCCGAGATGGACGGTCTTACGGCGACGCGCGCAATCAGGAAGTTCAATGGCCCCGGATCGAAAGTGCCGATCATTGCACTGACTGCGAATTCGTTCGGCGAGGACATCGACAATTGCCGTGCCGCGGGCATGAACGGCCACGTCGGCAAGCCGTTCCGCGCTGAGGAATTGGTGGTGGCCATCGGCGATGCCTTGCGGGGTACCGGAAAATTCAAGGAAACACCGGCCATCGTCGCGCCCGCGTCGGCCGCGGCACCGGACATCGACTGGAAAATCATCGAAGCCTTCCGCGCCGACTCCGGCGAAGAAATGCTACGCCTGCTGATCGACACCTATCTCGCCGACACCGCGGCAAAGCTCGATCGACTTGCCAAACTCGTCGGCGGCAAAGACGTTAGCGACGAAGCGATCCGCCTCGCGCACTCGCTCAAAAGCGCGAGCGCCATGGCCGGCGCCGCCGCGCTGTCCCAACTGGCCGCCCGCGTCGAGAAGGCGCTTGCCCAAGATGCCGCCGCGGTCGGCGTGGACGATGCGGCTGGAATGAAAACCCATTTCGCGAACTATCGCGCGGCGCTGGTTGGCCGCGGACTGGCGGCTTAGATGGCACGAATATTGGTCATCGACGACGATCAGGTGTTCGTCAAACTCATGGTCCACGCGTTGCAGCAACGCGGGCACGAGGTCGAATTCGCAACTGATGGGGTCACGGGCTCTTGTGCGTTTGCGTGCTCACCCTTCGATGCTGTCGTCTGCGACATGGTCATGCCCGAGCAAGAAGGCATGCAGACCATCAGGGAAATGCGCGTGCAGAGACCGGACGTCGCGATCATTGCGATTTCGGGAGGGCTGAGATTCAACCGTGACGCCAGCATCGACATCTTGGCTATCGCAGGCAAACTCGGCGCCGACGCGACGTTGAAAAAGCCCTTCCAATTGTCGGAACTCGCCGCCGCCGTCGAGCATGCGCTTTCGTTGCGACGTTCCGTTCGATCCGCTACCGGCGCCTGAGGTCCACCTACTGGGAACAAACGCTCGTCGCAGAAGAACACGTCGTCGAAACCGGCTCCCGCCACGCCAAACGCATCCTCCAACAATGAGACGTCACCCGCGACCAATTCTGGGAAATCTGCCCCAAAGAAATGCTAGCCCGCCTAAAACACCCACTAAGCGACGAACCAACCGCAGTGCGCGCGTAAGCCTGCCTCACCCGGGAGCGCGGGCTTCCAGCCCGCT
>JBKJZU010000141.1:0-4395 GCA_046715015.1 Micropepsaceae bacterium | reverse complement strand
CGCCATGGCGCTGGTGCATCAGGCGCGCAGCTACACCGCGCAGGGACACGTGTCGGAAGCCGCGGCGCTGCTCGACAAGGTTGTTGCGGGCGCCAAAGCGGGGGATCGGCCGATCGTTCTCGCCTTTGCGTACGGCATGCAGGCCGACTTGGTGCGCCAAGCGGGCGATCTCGCCGGCGCGCGGGCGAAGTACCAGCAGTTCGAGTCCTTTTCGCGCCGTGCGTGTCATCTGCCGGGCATCATCGAGGCAAACGTCGCGTTCGCCGAGATGGCTGCAGCCGCGAAGGACTTTGCGCGCGCCGATGCGCACGCGAAGACCGCCGCCGATCTTGCCGCGCAAAGCGGCGATGCGATTTACGAAGGCAATGCGCACGCGGCCGCCGCGCGCATTGCCGCGGAGCGGGACGATCCTCTCGCCGCCGCGCAATGGTACGACCGCGCGATCGCGGCCTTTGAGCGGGCTGGCGCCCAGCACCTGCTCGGCGAAACGTTCGCGAACATGGGCATGGTTTTGGCCGTCGCGAAGCGTTTTGATGAAGCGCTAAGCGCGCTGCGGCAAGGCGAGTTCTTTGCCCGCGAAACCGGCGATGCGCGAGCCTTGATGCAAGCATTGGCGGGGCAGGGGGTCGTGTCCCTCGAAACGGGGGACAACGCGGGCGCCTACCGGTTCTTCTCCGCTCAAGCCGATTCTGCGCGTGCGCAGAACCACTATCAGGGTTTGCGGGCTGCGCTGGGCCACATGATGCTCGCGGCTGGCCGGGACGGTAACCGTGCGGCTGCGCTGGCGGCGCTCGAGGAAGAAATTGCGCTGTGTCTCGCGCATGGCGATACTGCGGCAGCGCAAGAGTTACGCCGCACGCGGCAGTCCGTGTTCGGTACCTGAACCAATCCTCACGAGAAGAAGCGCGCATGACGCCGAAAGTCGTTCTCACCACCAGCCTCACCGAACAACAAGCGGAAGACATGTTGCGCCAGGGTGCATTGATCGTTTTTGGCGATCAATTCCTGGACGTGGCCGGCGGCTTGGCGAAGGAGGGCATGGACGGTGTCCCCATTCTCGCCGGGCAGCGGGTTGCTGATCTCAAGCTTCCCGACACGTTGATGCTGTTTGCGATGCTGGTCTTTGCGCACACGCTTCCCGGGCCGAAGGGAAAGCCCGCGACGCAAAGCGATCTGGCGGCGTGGAAAGAGAAACTGTTCGACCGTATCGACTTCGTCGTCGGCAACGAGCCTATGCCGGCCGCCGAATTTTCGCTGACCGAGGGCACGCGCGATGTCATCACGCAGTTGACGTGGGCACCGCCCGCGACCGGCGATTGGCAGGGCGTGCGTTCGGGGCAGGTGCGCCGGATCGCCGGGCAGTTCGAGGCGCGGCACGATCTCGCGACGGCGCCGAGCAGCGAGCCGTCCGATGCGAACGCGGGTTGGCGCCGCTTCGAACATCCTGACCGTATGTTCACGATCACCTATCCCACACGCTGGAGCGAACGGCGCGTGCCGGGCAGCGGCGCCGCGTTTTCTTGCGTCAGCAGCGATGGCGCGGAGATGATGGAAGTGCTTGTCATGCAGGCCGGCAAGCCGCTTGTGAAGGATGAGCTCGTTCAAATTGCCGCCGACGGTATGGTGAAAGATATCAACGATCGCGCCGGTGGCCGCCTCGTGCATCGCAGGCTTGTCGCCGAAGGACCGAAAGGCGCGTGCGTCAGTCTGAAGGGCGAACACACCGAAGCCGGGCAGAAGTTGACGACCGACTATCTGTTCGTCGGTGCCGGACGCGATGCGCTTTATGTGGCGCTCAAATGTCCGTCTTCGCGTTTCGATGCGAACAAGACCGACTTCGACCGGGCATGCGCATCGCTCACCACGCCTTGGCTTGCCGGCACAGGGCACGGGACGAAAGGCGTTCTGGAGGCACGGGTCACGCGCGACACGCCCGCCTCTATGCGGGTCGAACCTGAAGCGCGGCGTTCTTCAGTGGCACGCTGGATCGGGTTTGTGGTCGTCGCCGGGTTGATCGCGTTGGTGGCATATCTCTACACGACGGGCGTGGCGCTGTAGCAGACCAGCTGTGACGGCCGTCGTCGAGTCTGCGGCTACTTCGGATTGGGGTTGATCTTCGTGGCGAGTTCGTGCGTCTGCGCGCGCAAGCCGGGGAGCCAGTCGGCGTCGGCCGGGGCGTCGCGGATGATGTCGGTCCAGAGTGCGAGCGCTTCCTTGTCTTTGCCCGATTGGACCAAGACCAAGCCTTTATAGAAGCGGGCGCGGGGATCTTTCGCGTCGCGCTTCAAGGCTTCGTCGAAGGCCGCTTCCGCGTCGGGCGTGACTTTGCCGTTGGCGGCTTGCACGAGGGCTTCGCCGTATTGTGCGCGGAGTGCTGCGTTGTTCGGATCGAGCGTGACCGCGCGGGCGAGTGCGACGATACCTTCTTTGACGCGGCCGAGTTGGACGTACGACCAGCCCAGCATGCGCCAGCCTTGCGCGTCGTTCTGGTCGGTCTTCAGGCGTTCGGCGAGGCGTTCGACCATGCTGTTGATTTCGGCGAGCATTTCGTCGGGCGTCGGTTCGCGTTCGGCGCTCGCATCGTAGACGTGTGAGGGCAGTTCAGGGCGGCCGAGCGTCAGATAAGTCACGAGCGAGAGCGCGATGACGGCGGCGGTTACGGCGAACGCTGCTGTTTGTGAGGGGGCGCTTGTTTGCGTCGTGGTGGGCGCTTGCGGGACGGCGAGGATGCGGCGCTTGATTTCGGTGCGTGCGGCTTCGGCTTCGGCGGGTGAGATCAGGTCGCGTTCGAGATCGGCTTCGACTTCTTTCAGCTGATCGCGGTAGACGGCGAGGTCGCGCGCATGGGCCGTGGCGCGCGGGCGGCGCAGCAGCGGTGGAAGCACAAGCATGACGGCGATGGCGCTGAGAGTTGCGAACGCGAACCAGATCATGGGGCGTCGTCCAGTTTTCGGCGCACGGCGTCTTCTTCGGTGGCGCTGAGCGGTGCTGCCGTCTGTGGTTGGCTGGCGAGGCTGCGGATGTAGGCCCAGGCGGCGAGGACGCCCAAGCCCACAACCGCGAACGGCGCGAACCAGAGGATCAACGTGTCGCCTTCGAGCGGTGGACGCAGCAGCACGAACTTGCCGTAGCGCGCGACGACGAACGCGCGCACTTCCTCGTCCGTTTCGCCGGCCTTGATGCGCTCGCGCACCAGCACGCGCATGTCGCGCGCGAGCGGCGCGTCGGAATCGTCCACAGATTGGTTTTGGCAGACGACGCAGCGTAGCTCTTGCGTCAGTGCGCGGGCGCGGGCCTCCAGTGCCGGGTCGGCGAGGATCTCGTCGGGTTCGACGGCGAAAGCGGGCGATGACATGAGCGCTAGCGCGACACTGAAAAGAACTATGAGGGCGACCGCTAGCACCCCTCTCCCGCCCTCATGGGCGGGCGAGGGGAGAATTGGTGCGCGCTCACTTTTCTTCCTCGAGTTGCTTCACCAAGGGTTCGAGCGTGTTCGTCCAGGTGTAGTCGTCGATGACGCCGACGTGCTTGAGGCGGATGCGGCCTTTCTTGTCGATGACGTAGGTCTCTGGTGCGCCGGTGACGCCGAGGTCGATCGCGGTGCGGCCGATGCGGTCGTCGGCGATCGTGGCGTAGGGGTTGCCCAGTTCTTCGAGCCAGAGCTTCAATTCCTCGGGCTTGTCCTTCCAGGCGAGGCCGACGATTTCGACGCGTTTTTCCTTAGCGAGTTTCAGGAACACGGGGTGTTCGACGCGGCAACTGATGCACCAAGACGCGAAGATGTTGAGCAGCGTGACGCGGCCCTTCAGGCTTTCGGGCGTGACGCGTTTGCCGTCGTCGGGAAATTGGGCGAGGTCGAATGCGGGGAGCGGTTTGTCGATCAGAACGGTTTGGATCGTGCGCGTGTCTGTCCGAAGGCCGATCGCGAAATAGGCAGCGAGTGCCAGAAGGATCAACAGCGGGACGAGCGAGAGCCAGCGGGACATCGGCTATTCCGCCGCCTGCAGCGCTGCAGCGCGGCGCGGGGCGCCGACGCGCAGTCTGCGGTCGCTGAGCGAGAGTAGGCCGCCCACAACCATGATGATGGCGCCGCCCCAAATCCAGAAGACGAGCGGGTGATGATAGATGCGCACCGTCCAGCGGCCATCGGGTTGCGCTTGGCCGAGTGTGACGTAGAGAACGTCGAGGGCGCGGACGCGCAGGCCTGCTTCCGTCGTGTCGCTGCCCGGGTTCGGGTAGTTCCGGCGTTCGGCGATCATTTCTTCGATTTGCGCGCCGCCATAACCGATCGCGAAGCGGCCGGTCTTGCTCGTGTAGTTCGGACCTTCGACGTCTTCGACCTTGATCAGCCGCACGTCGTAGCCGCCGGCGCGCGTGCTTTCGCCGGGCTTCAGG
>JBKJZU010000140.1:0-2794 GCA_046715015.1 Micropepsaceae bacterium | reverse complement strand
GAACGCAAGTTCGTCGCCGTTCACCTCGTAGAAGCCGAGAATGTAGCCTTCCGCCGCGTTTGCGCCCGGCTTGAACGGCGTCAGAATTTTCGCGGCGAAGACGTGCTTGCCGCCGATGATCATCGTGTGCACGGCATGGACCTGATAGCCGTGGTCTTCGATCCAAACGAGTTTCAAAGGTCCGCCGGGATCGGACGGCCTGAGGAAATGAAGGAACCCGCTTCCGTCCTTCTGTTGTTCCCGGTCGAAGCCGCGCCACGATCCGATGAGGCGTTCGTCGGCGGCGGGGCCTGCGCCAGCGGGCAGATTCTTCGCGGTCACGAAGCACCCGGTCAGGAAGAGCGCGGCAAGTCCGACGGCAAACAGCGAAACACAGCGGCGCAAAGACATGCGGTGCCTCCTTGAGCGCAGCTACGGCTTCGCGGACGTGATGCGGCGCAGCTTTGCCGGGTCTTCCGAACGCACGGCTTGCGCCTCCGGTGAGGCGAGGAAGGCGGCGAGTTCGGCGGGCGAGCCGGTCAGCATCGCCATCTCGTACTCGCCCGGTTTGCGTGTGCCTTTAAGACGGCCCTTGGCGATGAGTTCGCCGACCTTCTTGCTGTCGAGCAACTGGAAGGTCAGTTTGTCGGCGCCTTGAAAGTCGTAGAAGCCGAGGATCCATCCTTGCGGCGCGTCTTCTTTCATCGCCTCGGCGGGGCCGATGAGTTTTGCGGCGAAGACGTTGTGCTTGCCGAGCACGACGGTGCGAACCTCGTAGAGTTGGTAGTTGCGATCCTCCACCCAGAGCAGGCGCAAGGGTTCGTCGCGGTCGGGCTTCAAGAAATGCAGGAACGCGTCGCTCTCCTTGTTGTCCTTCGCGTCGAGGCCGCGCCATCCGCCGACGAGGCGCTGGTCGCCCGTGATGCCGGTGCCGGCGGGCAGGTTCTGCGAGGCGACGAAGCAACCGGACAACGCGACGGCGGCGAACAAAACGGCGGCGAGTGCAAAGACGCGGCGGAGCATTTTGTCTCTCCTGAGGTTGCGGCTAAACGGGCACATTTGCCCACGGTAAGACAAGCGGGGGCTCAAGGCGCGGTTGCGGCAGAATTGCGCCATTCATGTGTCGCGTGCTGGTTGAGAGCGGCCCCCGCCTTCGCATAAAGCTACGGCGGGCCTGTTCTAGTCCTGGCCCTGCGAAGCCCACGCGAAGCAGGGTGGGGAAGACACCTCTTGTCGCCTTTACCCGCGCCAGGTGTGCGTCTAGTTCTTCTCGCGAAGTTTGGACGATTGCCAACAACTCCCCTCGCCCTCCTCGGAGGGAGAGGGGCCGGGGGTGAGGGTGGGTCTCTCCACACGCCGTGTGATTTGGAGTCAGCAGAAAATCTCACGCGAAGCCGCGAAGAACGCGAAGTGTGCTCTGCCGCATGGAGCTGAGCCAAGGTCAGAGTCGATCGCGCGCCAACGGGGGGCATTTTTGTCTTCGCGATCTTCGCGGCTTCGCGTGAGATTTCTTGCAAGAGTTGAACACGCGCCGACGCGCGAAGAGGCCTACCCTCACCCCCAACCCCTCTCCCTTCCGATTCCGGAAGGGCGAGGGGCGCAGATTCGCTATTAGGTTTCTATGACACAAATCGTTTTGATCATCGATTTCGGCTCTCAGGTGACGCAGCTGATTGCGCGGCGCTTGCGGGAGCAGGGGACGTATTGCGAGATCGTGCCGTTTCAATCGGCCGAGACGTGGCTGAAGAAGAACACGCCCGTCGCGATCATCCTCTCCGGTAGCCCTGCGAGCACGACGGAGGCGGAAGCGCCTCTCGCCCCGCAACGCGTGTTCGACATGAAGGTGCCGGTCTTGGGCATTTGCTATGGCGAGCAGCTGCTCTGCGCGCAGCTCGGCGGCAAGGTTGAGGCGGGGCACCACCGCGAGTTCGGACGCGCGACGCTTGAGGTCACCGACATCTCGCCGTTGTTCGACGGCGTATGGCCGAAGGGCACGAAGGACGACGTGTGGATGAGCCACGGCGATCGTGTCACCGCGTTGCCGCCCGGTTTCAAGGTGATCGCGATTTCCGGCAACGCGCCGTTTGCGGCGATCGCGGACGAAGCGCGCCGGTTCTACGGCGTGCAGTTCCACCCGGAGGTGGCGCACACGCCGCGCGGCGGGGCGCTGCTGAAGAACTTCACGCAAGGCATCGCCGGCGTGAAGCCGGACTGGACGATGCAATCGTTCCGCCGCACGCAAATCGAACGTATCCGCGCGCAGGTCGGCAAGGGCCGCGTCGTGTGCGGGCTGTCGGGCGGCGTGGATTCCTCGGTTGCGGCCGTGTTGATCCACGAGGCGATCGGCGATCAGCTGACCTGCATCTTCGTCGATCATGGCTTGCTGCGCGCCGGCGAGGCGGACGATGTGGTGGCGACCTTCCGCGATCGCTTCAACATCAAGCTGGTGCATCGCGATGCGTCCGATCTTTTCCTCGATGCGCTGGATGGCGTGACCGATCCGGAAGTGAAGCGGAAGACGATTGGCAGATTGTTCATTAAGGTGTTCGAGGAAGAGGCGCAGAAGATCGGCGGCGCGGATTTTCTCGCGCAGGGCACGTTGTATCCCGACGTGATCGAGAGCGTCAGCTTCACCGGCGGGCCGAGCGTGACGATCAAGAGCCACCACAATGTGGGTGGCCTGCCGGCGGGGATGCGCATGCGGCTGGTCGAGCCGCTGCGCGACCTGTTCAAGGACGAGGTGCGCGCGCTGGGCCGCGAATTGGGGATGCCGGAGGAGATCGTCGGCCGCCACCCCTTCCCCGGGCCGGGGCTG
>JBKJZU010000139.1:0-3007 GCA_046715015.1 Micropepsaceae bacterium | reverse complement strand
CGGCTCGTGATCGGCCCGGTGTCATGGTCGGACAGGCGTGTGCTGATTGTGCGCATGCATGTGTTCGAACAGATCGGGCTCGACGACGGGCCCACGATCTTCATCGGCGCCGATTTGATGGCGGGGCGCCGCGTGATCCTCGATTATCACGACGCCGCGATTTATCTCGCGCGCTAACGTCAGTTCAAGAAGCGGGCGGAAAAGCGTGTCACGGCGTTGCGTTCCTTCACGCACGCTGCACCGTTGCCTAAGCGCGCGCGGAACACCGGAATGCCCGAGCCCGCCGATTGGAACGGATCGCGCAGGCGCATGTGCAACGTCGCTTCGTCTTTCGCGGCCGCGCCTTTTGAGAGCGCTATGGCGCGCGCGTCGGCCTTGTCGCCGTCGGCGGCTTCGAGGTTCAACGCCATGCGTTGGCCGGCCGCTTCCGCTTGGAACGCGACCGCGCGCGGATGCATGTTCACGACCCATAGGCAGTTGTCGACAACCTTGAACAGGATCGTCGCGCACGCTTCGCCGCATTCGGTCACCGGCGCGGACGGCGCGACGGCCGCAACGGGTGCGACTGCTGCGACCGGTGCGACGGCTGTCGCAGGCTCCGGTGCTGCCGCGACGACTGCCGGCGCTTCAGGTTTCAGGCGCGGTGCCGGCGGATAGAGCGGCGGCGGCGCGGGCTTCGCGCGCGGGAGCGCGGGACCGGCGGCGACAACGGCTGCAACAGGCGTCGCATCGGACGTCGCGGTCACGGGTGCTGCTGCTGCGACCGTTAAGGGTGCCGGCTTCGGTTTTGGCGGCGTCTTGGCGGCGGCTGGTTTCAGCGTGAAATCGGGACTGTCGGGCATGGCGCGCAATTTCGCGAAGCGGGCATCATAGTGCGCTTCGCCGCGCGAGAATTTTTCGCAGAGCCCCTTGTCCTGTTTGATCGTCTCGCCCGGCGCCAGGACCGTCATCATCAGCGATGCTTGATCGGCGACGGTCGTAAGCTGGATGGCTTTGTCACCACCGTTCTTGAACGTGCAGCCGTCGGCGCCCGGCGCGATCGCCGAACACGCCTCACCCGAACACGTTCCTGCAGCCAATGCTCCCGGCGCCGCCGCTAACGCGGCGGCCGCGACCAAGACACAAACCCTGTTCACGACCGCTTTCCCTCGAAGCGCAACTAAAGGGAGAGTACGCGAGTCCGGCCGCTCGCAGAAGAGGGAATTCGAGGGTCGTTTTCGCGGTTATTGCGGCTCAAGACAGTTTCAGCCGGTCTCTTCGGCACCCAACTTCGTGGTTGAAGGCGCGCGTGACAGTCGCTTCGGACCCGTAGCCGCTTGTGTCCAGCGGCACAGCTTCGCTCGATATCGGGTCCGGCGTTTCGGACAAGAGGTTCGGTGTTTCAGTCATTTAACTGACACAGCTTGCGACCTACATCTTGCGGCGCGTTTACGCGCGTCTATGAGCGCTTTGCATTGGACCGCAAGGGACACGTCATGCCGAAGATTTCGATTGTGGAAGCCGTCGACCCGAACGAGATCGCGGCGGTCGTGCACCTGTTGCGCGACTACCAGTTGTGGATGCGGCGGCGATATCAGAGCCGTTCGGACATCGTCGATGCCTATTTCGACGACCAAGAGTGGCAGAGCGAACTAACGGATTTGTCCGGCCACTACGGTGCGCCGTTCGGCGGGATCGTGCTCGCGCTGGTGGATGGGGTGCCTGCGGGCTGCGTCATGCTGCGCGGCATCGGCACGCGCGTGTCCGAGATGAAGCGGTTGTTCGTGCTGCCCGCGTTCGCAGGACAGGGGTTGGGCAAACAGCTGATCGCGCGCATCATGGCGTTGTCGTGCGAGCGAGGTTACACGAGCATGCACTTCGAGGCGGGTGCGTTGCAGAGCGAAGCGGAAGCCCTTTACCGCTCGATGGGTTTCGCGGAGACGTCGCCCTACTACGCCTGCGCCGATGTCATACGCCGAACCGGGCGCTTTTATGAAGCCGCACCGTGCGCCGCGTGAGCGCTTAGACCAACGCGCTCTTTTCCTTGGCGAATGGGCTCAAGCCCAGCCAGGTTTCGATGTTCTGCGCGAGTTGCTTATCGCCGGTGAGCTTTACGTTGCCCTCGCGTTGCGCTTTTTTCATCGTGTCGTAGCCCATCCAAATCGCGGTCATCGTGCGCAGGTTGCTCGACACGTAAAGGTCCACGTCGAAGCCGGGGTCGATTTGGCAAAGGTCGACGTCCTGGCCAGGCGCCACGACGAGCCACCATTCGCGCTGCGTCTTCGGCACGTCGGGATACATGAATTCGATCGTGCAACGGCGCTTCGGCATCGGGTTGCAGTTCAGGTTGCGCCGCATGTCCCACATGAGGAGGCCAGGATCGAGCTTTTCGAGCGAGAGGTCGCTGTCGATCCAACGTTGGCCCCAAACGCCGAACGCCATGACAATGGGACGCAACTCCTCGCCGGCGCGGGTCAGCACGTATTCGGACACGCTCGGTTCGCCGGGCACCGGTTGGCGGCGGATGACGCCCGTTTCCTCAAGTTCCTTCAGCCGCTGCGACAGGAGTGCCGGCGACATGCGCGGTACGCCGCGTCTTAGATCGTTGAAGCGCGTTGAGCCCGCCAGCATTTCGCGCAAGAGCACGACGGTCCAGCGTGAGCAGAGAATCTCGGCTGCCATCGCGACGGGGCAGAATTGGTCGTAGTTTTGCGCCATGACGCCTCGCCGCCGGTTCCAGGTTCAGAAACTATACCGGGTCGGCTTCAGTTCCTGAACTAGCCCCAGGGCGGCCGATCTGAGATTTGAACGCCCAACGGCGCGGCCCCCCCGCGCAGATTCGAAGCGGAGACCCTACAATGACTGCGGAATTGAAGAGATTTGAAATGACACCCACGAATTGGCTGGCCCTGGCCGACCGCGCCGCCGCCGAGATCGGACCGCGCGCCGCGGCGCACGATGCGGACGATTCGTTTGTCGCCGAGGCTTTCGCGAAGTTGAAGGCCGACGGCTTTTTCAAGATGCATGT
>JBKJZU010000138.1:0-3714 GCA_046715015.1 Micropepsaceae bacterium | reverse complement strand
CGCGAGGAGATGCCCATCTTGGCGCGCGCCAACAGGGTTGAGCTGCAGATGCTGCTTGCGCAACGCAAATACGATGTGGGTGAGCCCGACGGCGTGATCGGACGCCGTACGCGCGAGGCTATCCGCGGCTATCAGCGCGGTGCCGGCATGAAGCCGGACGGGTTCGCGACGCTGGCGCTTCTACAGAGTCTGCGCCAGTCGCCGGTTCCCAACTAAGTCTTACGCTGCGATCGCTTTGCGTTTCATCGCTTCGGCGACGGCCTGCACGCGTGTCGCGACACCCAGCTTCTTCTTCGCGTTCTCGATGTGGAAGCGCGTGGTGCGCGGGCTGATCGTCAAGATGCGGCCGATTTCGGCGTCGGTCTTGCCGGCTGCAGCCCAGCTCAAGCACTCCACTTCGCGCGGCGACAGCATGCCGGCCGAGGCGCGGCGCGGGTTTGTCTCCAGCTGGATCACTTGCTCGAACGCGCAGTAGGCCAAGAGATGCAGCGCCGAACGAACGATCGGCGCCATCTCAGGCTTTTGCCCGCCGAACAGCACGATGCCTTCGAGCCCCGCTCCGTGACGGATCGGTATCATGACGCCGTCGCGGACTTTGAGCGACAGGTTGAGCTGCGCCAGCGCGCGGCGCTGATGCACGGTCAACGGCATCGCCCAGATCTCTGCTGCCGAGTATGGCCGCGCCTCCTTCAGCGCGTGCGAGATCAGCGGGTTGTGCTTCGAAAAACCGCCCTTGTCGAACGACTCGGCAAAGCCTTCGGGCATGTCGTTGTAGAGGATGCTGCCCGAGACCGAGTCGATCATGCTGTGCTCACCCTTGAGGACGAGCATGTAGTGAAACCCTTGCGTATCCGCGTAGGTCTTGATCGCTTTCCAGACGGATTCCGCCGTGGAGGCGCGGCCAATTTCTTCCACTGTTTCGACGATCGTTGTGCGTAATTCGCTCATCATTTCCTCTTCAATCGCACGGGGGTTAAGCGTGCGTTCCACGAGTATTGTTGGCTGCAATTCAGGCCGCGATGGCGTGTACTCGAAGCGCTTCCGCGACGGCTTGCACGCGCGTTGCGACGTTCAACTTTCGCTTCGCGTTCTCGATGTGGAACCGCGCCGTGCGGGCACTGATCGAGAGGATGACCGCCATCTCGAGGTCGGTCTTGCCGGCTGCGACCCAGTGTAGGCATTCGACTTCGCGCGGGGTGAGACTGTGCGCTTTGATCGCCGTGCCGTTCGCCAGGTCTTGCGCCCGCGTAAAGGCGGTGTGGGCCGCCAAGTGCAACATCGAACATGGCAGCGGCGACATGTCGGGCTTTTGACCGCCCAGCATGACGATGCCTTCAAGCTCGCCGTTGCGCGCGATCGGGAACGTCCAGCCATCGCGCACATTGAGAGAGATGCTTACGCGTTGAAGTACGCGGCGCTGATTCATCGTGAGGTGCGTCGCGTTCGTTTCGGCGTTCGAGAAGGGTTCCAAACGCTGCAACGCACGGGTGATCAGGGGATGGTCCGGCCCAAATCCTTCGCGGTCGAACTCGGCCGCGAAGCCTTGCGGCGCGTCGATGTAGACGATCGCGTTCGCAATACGGCGCGGCAGATCGGATGTGCGCTTTAGGACCGTCAGATGGTCGAAGCCGAACGTCGAGCTAAGCGTCTTCAGCTGACGCCAGACTTCATTACCGGTGTTGACGGCGTTCAAGCTCCGCGCGAAACGCGCGGTGTCGTTCGAAGGCCTGTGCATAGCATTCCTCGCAAAAACACAGAGCCTGACGTTTTTCAGAGTCAGGAATGGGTTATTTACGAAGGCTGTGCTTGCGCCCTGGAGAGCCTTCTCGGTCGCCCGAAACGTCAGTGTGAACACCGACAGGGGGAAATGATAATACCTCCCTGTCCTTTTGGCTATAGTCCAATAATGAACTCCAGATTAAAACTGGATCACGAGGGCGTGATAGGGGGTTCGCCTATGGTGGCTGAATGTCGGAAGAAGTGCCGTCAAACGTTTGAATCACAGCGGTTTTTATCCGCTTATTGGTCACCACGAACGCCAGCAAGAATAGCATGAGAATTGCACCGAACCAATAGGGCGCCACCGGGCTCCAGGAATAGAGTCCATTGCCGACCAAGGGGGCGAAGATGAAGCCTGCCGCCCCTGCTCCCCCTGTCAATCCTGCCATCGCGCCTTGCTCGTCCTCGGAGACGGAAAGAGAGGCGGCCGCCGCGACGCCGGGGCGAAGCATGCCGAACCCCAGGCCTGAGAGCATCAACGCGAACGCGAGCAGGCCGTAGTTCGAGGCGACGACGACGAGCAGGTTCGAGACGATCGCCACGATGATGCCCGCGATGATCAAGAAGCGGATGGTCAGCTTGAAACGCTGCACGAGCACGAACTGCGCGAACAACGCGGCGATCGCCATTCCCATGAGGGCGACACCTGCGAGCTGTTGGGTCTCGGAGATCGAGAGCTTTTGCATGTCGCGGATCATGAAGGCGACGGTCTGCGTCGGGATCGAACCTGCGGTGCCTTGCATGACCGCGAAGACCACGAACGGCAGGACCCGCGGATCGAACCAGGACAGCGGCTTCTCGACCTTGCGCTGATGCGGGCGCGAGCGTTCGGGCAGCAGAAGCCACACGGCGATCGCCGAGACGAAGGCCATGAAGGCGACGAAATAAAGCGGCGCGACGACACCGAACACCGTCAATGCCGCGCCGACGCCCGGACCGACGGCGGCGCCCAAGCCGAAGGCCGCATTCAGCATGGCGATGCCTTCGGTGCGTTCGGACGCGCTGGTGCGATCGGCGATGTAGCCTTGCGCTGCCGGATACGCGCCCGAACCGAACAGGCCGTAGATCGAACGCGTCGCCACCATCAGCGGGAAAATCAGCGCGGGAGCGATCATCTCCCAGAGCCCGAACTGCAAGACGCAGGCGAACATGAAGGTCGAGACGGCGAAGGCCGCGATGCCGATCAAGATGACAGGACGGCGGCCCCAAAAGTCGCTGCGCGCGCCCCAGTAGGCGGAGGAGAACACCCAAAGCAGCGCCGACACCGCGAAGACGGCGCCCACGCCGATTTCGCTCAAGCCCAGATCGTTGGCGAGCGGCGGCAGCATGGCGAACATCACCGTCTGACCGAGGCCGTTCGCGATCAAGCTCGTGAACAGCAGCGCCATCGCGCGGCGGCGGCCGGCTTCGGACGTCGTGCCGTCGGCGTTCTCGGGCGCGAAGTTTTGGCGTGTGCGGTCGAGCCAGGAGGTGGTTTCGCCGGGCGGTGCGGGTTCTTGCATGGCTCTTGGTGTGCCCCGCGGTGTGGCCAAGCGCGCAGATGACAAATGCGCGCAAGCTATCGAACTCACGCGGCGTGGCTTCGTTTCGCGACGCCGCCTTGCTTACTTTTCGAAGTCGTCGCCGCCGGGCAATTGGCGCAGTTCGTCGCGGCGCGATTTGGTCATGTCGGCCATGCAGAGCAGGTGCGCTAGGCCCGCGTGCGTGCCGCCGTAATAGACTTGGTACTGGTACTTGCAGTTCGCATCGCGGAACGTGACCCAGGCACGCTGTGCATCGCGCAGCATGGCTTCGCTGTCGGGCATGTTCTCGTAGCCCGGGTTCGTTCTCGTCGAACGGTAGCTTTCACGCGCATCGGCGATCGCCTTGTCGTAGGCGACGTTGAGTTCGGCGTCGGCCTTTTTCCAATCTTCGTTGGCGCACATTTTCATGTCG
>JBKJZU010000137.1:0-2608 GCA_046715015.1 Micropepsaceae bacterium | reverse complement strand
GTGCCCGGCAGGTGATGGCGACGTATGCCGATATGGAGGAACTGATCCGGCTCGGTGCCTATCGCGCTGGCTCCAGCGAGGAAGTCGACGAAGCCATTCGCCTGCATAAGCCACTGGAGACCTTCCTCAGCCAGCTCAAGGAAGAGGCCACCGGGTTAATGGAGGGTTATCAGCAACTTGCGCAAATTCTTGGGAACACGGAAACGGAAAGCTAACTTTGTCAGCCCATCATCCCACGCGGTGTGTGAGTAACGCTGGCCGGACCCAATGGGCCGCCCGGCAGAGTCCCGTTTCAGTCATGGGGCTTTGGGGGAGTATGAGTCGATGAAGTCACGAGAAACGCTGATCCGTCTGAAGAAGTTTCAGGTCGATGAAAAGCGCCGGCGCGTCGCCCAGATCGAGGGAATGATCGCCGATTTCCAGCGCATGACGAACGATCTCGAGCGCGAGATCCAGACCGAACAGGAGCGCGCGGGCATCAGCGATCCATCGCACTTCGCTTATCCCACCTATGCCAAGGCCGCGATTCAGCGGCGCGAGAACCTGACGCGGTCGGCGGACGAGCTGAAGATCCAGCTCGAAGACGCCCGCAGCCATCTCGGCGAGGCGTTCGTGGAATTGAAGAAGGTCGAACTGCTGGACGAGCGCGACCAGGCGCGCGAACGGGCCGAGGAAAATGCCCGCGAGCAGACGGAAATGGACGGCATCGGCTTGATGCGTTCACGGATCACGGTGCTGGCCTGAAGTTTTCCAGGGCCCGGCCTATCCGCCGCAGCAATTGTTACAGTGCAAACCCGGGCCGAAAAGCTCGGGTTTGTCGTTTGTACCCGGTTGGACTCCGCCCGACGGGAAGGTATGCTTCGGAAAATGCAATGCTTTCCCCGTGGGGGCGTGGGGAGAGCCAGTTCGCCGGTCCGGCGGCTGCAGAGGGGTAGAATTCGATAAAATGCTGACGCCGGCAGAACTGGTCTGGCTGATCGCGGCCGTCGCCAAAGGCGACGAAGTTGCGTTTGAGCGCCTCTATGTAGCGACACGCGCGAAACTTTATGGCGTGGTGCTCCGTATATTGCGTCGACAGGATCTCGCCGAGGAGGTCATCCAGGAGTGCTACATCAAGATCTGGAGCAGTGCCGGTCAGTTCAACCCGAGCTTGTCGTCTCCGATCACCTGGATGGTCTCGATCGCGCGCAATCGCGCGATCGATCTGGTGCGCAAGCGCAGCGAGGCCTCGATTGAAGACGAGCCGGACGCCATGGAGGTGGCATCCGACACTCCGGATCCGCTGGCGCGTCGCGAAATGAACGACGAGCTGAAACGGCTTTTGGGGTGTGTGGGAAAGCTTGAGCCGGAGCGGCAGCGCCTCGTGCTTCTCGCCTACTACAACGGATGGAGCCGCGAGCAGTTGGCTGAGAAGTTCAACACGCCCGTGAATACCGTGAAGACTTGGCTTCGCCGGAGCATGCTTGAGATCCGCGAGTGCCTGGGATTGGCCTGATGAGCTACGACGAAGACCATATCGCGATGGCCGCCGAATACGTCCTCGGGACGTTGGACGGCGACGAGCGCGTGCAGGTCGAAACCATGATGAGCGTCGACCCCGAGTTTCGCCTCGTGGTCGAGCAGTGGGAGCGCAGGCTCGGCGAATTGCACGCGATGGTCGGCGCGGTGGAGCCGGCCGACGAAGTGTGGGGCAAGATCAGAACCGCAGTGGCGGCGATCGCGCCGGACTCGGCGATGCGGCTGCCGGAAGTCACCTCGGTGCCCGCGGCCGTGCGGCCGCCGGTGGTCAAGGAGATCCTGGCTGACGGCGCGAAAGTGGTCTCGCTGTCGGATCGCGGCCGGCGCTGGCGCAGCGTGGCACAGTTGACGACGGCGCTCGCGGCATGCCTCGGCGCGTTCATCGCCGTGCAGGCCTACCGCCCCGACCTGTTGCCCGAGAAGTTGCGGCCGCAAGGCAAGAGCGAGGTCGCGCAGGCGCCTCGGTCGGGACAGTACGTTGCGATCTTTCAAGGCGCGAGCGGCCCGCCGGCTTTCATCATGACGGTCGATACCAACACGAAGGAGTTCACCGTCCGCAAGGCGGGGCCCGACGCGCCATCCGGCCGCGCGTACGAACTGTGGATCGTTCCCTCGGGTGCAACAGGACCGACGTCGCTCGGCGTGATCGGCGCGACCGATTTCACCACCAAGGCAGCGCTGTCGTCCTTCGATGGTCCAACCATTCAGAACGCGACCTACGCGGTCACGGTCGAGCCGGCGGGCGGTTCGCCCACCGGCCAGCCCACGGTGGCGCCGATCTATGCCGGCAAGCTGATCGAAACGGTGCCGCCCGCGTCGACGCCGCCACCGGCGAAGCGCTAGCGTTCGATCGTAGCCGTCATGCCCGCGAAGGCGGGCATCCAGTACGCCGCAGCATCTGTGATTGAGCCGCTGACGCTCTGGAATATTGGGTCCCCGCTTTCGCGAGGACGACGCTGAAATGGCGCGCAGGCTTTTCGAGTCCCCTCAAAAAAGAAAACGCCCCTTGGGGGAGGGGCGCTTTCCGTAGAGTCTCTTGGGGGTCGTCTACTTCACTCTAGGCGTTGGGGGTCCGCCTAACCACCCGAGG
>JBKJZU010000136.1:0-4268 GCA_046715015.1 Micropepsaceae bacterium | reverse complement strand
GGTAAGCCAATGAACGTGAGCGCGAAGACGACGCCGAGCGGCGTGTAGGCGACCTTGATGCCCAACGGTTCGAGATACTGTCCGATCCAGCCAGTGGGCGCGTAGAGCGTGGTGAGCGCGATGCCTGCGACGGCCGTCGGTAGAGCGAACGGCAGGTCGACGAGCGCGTCGATGATGCGCTTGCCGGGAAATTCATACCTGACCAGCACCCAGGCTACGATCAAACCGAAGACGGCGTTGATCAGGCTTGCGATCAGGGCTGCGCCAAAGCTGAGCTTCAACGCGGCGACGACGCGCGGCGCAGTGACCGCTGCGAAGACGCCGTCGACGCCAAGCTCCCAGGGCCGCAGCAACAACGCGGCCAGCGGGATCAAGACGATGACACTGAGGTAGAACACGGAGAAGCCGAGCGTCAGCCCGAACCCGGGGAGAACGCTCGGCTTTTTGAAGCGCCAAGAGTTGGCTACGGCCGTCAATTATTTCCCCGGCGTATAGATCTGGTCGAACACGCCGCCGTCGTTGAAGTGCAGCGCCTGCGCCTTCTTCCAACCGCCGAAGTCTTTGTCGATCGTGTACAGCTTAATCTCCTTGAACTGGCTGCTGTATTTCGCGGCTACCGCCGGGTCGGTCGGACGATAGTAGTTCTTCGCGACGATGTCTTGCGCGGCTGGGGTGTAAAGGAACTTAAGATATGCCTCGGCGGCGGCTCGATTGCCCTTTTTGTCGGCATTCTTGTCGACCACGGTTACGGGCGGTTCGGCCAGAATGCTGGACGGCGGGTAGACGATCTCGAACTTGCCAGGACCCAATTCCTTGAGCGCCAACAGAGCTTCGTTTTCCCAGGCAAGCAAGACGTCGCCGATGCCGCGTTGAACGAAGGTCGTCGTCGAACCGCGTGCGCCAGTGTCGAGAACCGGTACGTTCTTGAAGAGTTTGCCGACGAACGCCTTCGCGGTGTCGTCGCTGCCGCCCGGCAAATTCTTCGCATAGGCCCAGGCCGCGAGATAGTTCCAGCGCGCGCCGCCTGAGGTTTTCGGATTCGGCGTGATCACTTGGACGCCGGGCTTCACGAGGTCACCCCAATCCTTCAGCTTCCACGGATTGCCCTTCTTGACCAGGAACACGATGGTCGAGGTATAGGGCGTCGAGTTGTGGGGCAGGCGTTTTTGCCATGCGAGGGGAAAGAGCTTCGCGCGTTCGGCGATCTCGTCGATGTCGTAGGCGAGAGCTAACGTCACCACGTCGGCGTCGAGGCCGTCGATCACCGAACGAGCTTGCTTGCCGGAACCGCCGTGGCTTTGGTTGATCGTGACCGTGTCCCCTGTTTTCGCTTTGTAGTCCGCGATGAACGCCGCGTTGACCGAGACGTAAAGTTCACGCGTCGGATCGTACGAGACATTGAGAAGCGTCACGTCCTTCGCCAGAACGACCTGGGTCAACAACAGCAAAAACGAAAGGGCGGCGAGCGTGTAGCCGGTGATGCGCGACGTCGTCGTCATGAGTGAATTCTCCTTCACTTAACAGCAGGCGTCAAAACGTGAACTGCGTGCGAACGCTTACGATCTCTAGGTCTTGGCCGATTTGCGCGCCGGCGGGCGGCACGAAAACACCTGTTCCGTAGGCGTTTGCGAGGCCGGTACTCAGGCGGTCGACCTCCACCCACTGGTAATCCAGCAAAAAGCGGACGTTGTTGTTCACGTACCAGTTGAGTCCCAGCGCGAGGGCCGTTTGCTCGCCGCCGCGAATACCGCCGGCGGCCGGCGACAGGTTGTCCCCGAAGTTGAGATCAGAAACGCTGTAGCGGGCGGCCAGTTCCAAAGCGCCCCACCCTTCACCCTTAAGATCCAGAGGTTTTGCGGGTTTGAGCCCCGAAAACGTGCCCGTGGCCGGATTCCATGCACGCGTTTCGCCGGTCAGCGCCCAGGCGGCCTGAAGATACCAACCGCTGAAATCGGGGTCGGGTAATGCGCCGCCGAGTTCGCGTTCGAACTGGTACCAGAAGTATTCGCCTTGAACGTAGAAGCTGTGGAAGTTCGCGGCGAGTTCGACGCCCGGCGCAAACAGCGTGTCGGTGTTGATGTTGCCGGTGTCGATCAACCTGGTGCTGTCGACGCGAATTTCCGGGCGGTCGCGCAGACGAAACGGATAACGTTGCGCGACGTCCGGGCCCTGATCTGGCGCGCGGAAAAGATACGTCGCGTTCGCGCCGACGTGTAGGTTGAAGTCGGGACTTTTGACGGCCAAGAACGCGACGCGGCCGACGAGCGCGAGTTGCTCGTCAAAACTCTGTGTCGCGATCGGCGCACCGGTCAGTGCCAGCGAGCCGAACCATTCTTCGCCGTTCGAATAGGCAGCGATGCCCGTGCGGCCTTCGGCGCCCGCGATTTGGCGCTGAAGCTCGGCGGGTGATGCGCGTTCGAGGAACAGAGATTCCGCGTTCGAGATCGAGTCGTCGTAGCCGACGGACGGACCGAACGCGCCCGCGCGCAGGCGGACCCAGTCGAAGCCATTGTACTGCAAATAGAGGTCCTGGATGCGGCCGCCGTCTTCCTGGCCCGTGCCGCCGAATTCGTAGATCAGGCTGTACTGCCAAACGTCGTCGAGCTTGCCCTCGACGCCGATCTGCGCCCGGCGGAAGTTCGTACCGTCGTTCAGGTCGCGCGCGCGGGACGATTCCGTCACGTCGCCGAACGAGCCGCGCCGGAAATCGGTTGCGAGTGGGCCTGAGGGGTCTTGGAAATAATTTGCGTAATCGAGCGAGAGGCGACCGCGGAGGGAGATCGAGCTCTTGCCGTCGGCAGAACTGAATGTCGGGCGCGCGTCCTTGATTGCGAGCTTCGGCGCCTCTTCGCGCACGCGGCGTTCGTCGGCAAATTGGTTGACGGTCGAGACCTTCACGTCTTGAACCTGAGCCGACAGCTCCTCAAGCTTTTGCTGTTGCTCGGCGATTTGCTTCTTCAGCGCGTCGATCTGCGCTCTCAACGCCTCCTTCTCACCGGCCTGAACCGGCAAGGCGGCGACGGCGTACAAGGCGGACGCGGCAAGCAGTGCGGTGCGCAAGTCGTGCTCTCCAACGGCGTGATCGGACACCTCAGGCCTGGAGAATACTCATAATCTCTATTAAATCAATAGAGATATAGTAGTTTATAAAAATCGCGTTGCACGCGTGTAGCCGGAGATGCACCTGTTGCGGCGGAAACCCTAGGCTGCGGGCTTCATTTTGCGACGATCGGCCAAGGCATCCGCGAGCGAGTGTTGCTCAAGGATCTTCGCGGTGGCGTTGCGGACGTCGATGAGCGATTTGCGGATCGCGCACGTCGCCTCGTCCGTACAGTCGTCGCAGCGTCGGTAAGCCGTACGGCTGGCGCACGGGCTGAGCGCGAGCGGACCATCGATAACGCGTATGATTTCCGCGAAATCGATGTCGTCGGGGCTGCGGCCCAGTTGATAACCGCCGTGACGCCCGCGCAGGCTGTAAACGAGGCCCCGGCGCTTCAGTTCAAGCAGAATCTGTTCCAAGAATTTGCGCGGCACGCCCGCCGCGTCGGCGATATCCGCGATCTGCTGCGGCTCATTCTTGGGCTTCGCTGCGAGATGCAGCATGGCACGCAGGGCATAGCGGGCTTTTTGAGAGAGCATGGCTTTAATTCTATAGAACCAATTGGGATTAAAGAGAATAACCGGAAACGGCAGAATCCGCAGCCCCATCGTCGGCTTTGGTAAAAGCGACCTAAAAGCTCGAGCCCGGCTCGCGCAGGAATGCCTCTTCCTCCGGTGTGCTGGGACGGCCCAGGATCGCGTTGCGGTGCGGGAAGCGGCCAAAGCGGGCGATGATGGCGTGGTGACGCTCAGCCCAGGTCGTCAACGATGCATGCGCCGGTTCGTCGCGCGCGAGTTGCTTGAATAGAACGAGCGACTGATCCTGCGTTGCCAGGTCTTCGGCGTGTTCAAACGGGAGGTAGACGAAACTCCGCCGCACGCCCGGCAACGTCCGGTCACGCCCGTCCGCGACGAGCGTGCGCGCCAGGCTTAGCGCTTGCGCGTCACCCGCGAAGGAGCGGGGCGTTCCGCGGAAGGCGTTGCGCGTGAATTGATCGAGGACGAGAATTTGGGCGAGTGCGCCATCCGTCGTCGCGGTCCACGGTGCGAGTTTGCCGTCGGGCGCGTCGTCGATCAACGTGCCGAAGCGGCTGCGAATCTCAGCGTCGAACGCGTCGTCTTTGCGGAACCATTGTTCGCGCGTCTTGTTGTGGTGCGCATCTAGCGGT
>JBKJZU010000135.1:0-4130 GCA_046715015.1 Micropepsaceae bacterium | reverse complement strand
GCGCAGCGAGGCGGCGCGTGCTTTCGGTGAAACGGTCATTGAGGCTGCGGTCGCCGCATAAGAGGCGCGGGCCTCGTCGAACTTGCCCGCTATGTAGGCGCTCTCGCCTGCCTCGAAGCTCGCCGGGGCGGCGAACGCTTGCAGCCCTCCCGCCAAAGCCAGGCAAACCGCGACCACCGCAATGACACACGACCGCAAATCCACGTGAACAGCCCCCTCTGATGCGCGCGTTCAGAGCAAATCTCTGATTTCATGTGGGGTCTTGTACCGGCGTGACAATCGGTTGGTTCTGTATGGACGTCGCTTTTCTGCCCGCACTCAGTACCTATGGCCGCCCGCTGGCGCAGCGCGACTTCGGCGGGTTTGCGGTCGGGCTCGGCGTCCATCGTCCGCACGAGGCGATCCCCGCCCATAGGCATCAAGACGAGTATCAATGGTGTTTGGCGCTCGCGAGCGGCTTCGAGGAGACTTCGGGCGGTCGCGAGGAAAACTGCGGTCCGGGCAGCTTGCTGGTCAGGCCGCCCGATTGCGTGCACGCGGACCGCTTCGCGGCCACGCCTGGGCTTTGCCTCAATCTGTTCCCGCGGCGGCCTTGGCTGGAAGCACAGGGGTTTGGCGCGCTCTCCGACACCTACGTCCACCAGCGGACACGGCGCGCCTTGGCTCTGGGTCAAGCGATTGCGCGCGATCTGCGAAGCGCCGACACAGCCGCGCCGGTTTCAATCGAGAGCATGCTTGCCGAACTTCTGACCGGCTTGATGCGCATCGACGGGTTCGCCCGCGCCGGTCATCCGCGATGGCTTGCTGCTGCGCTCGATCGGATCGAAGCGGAACCGTCTGCGATGCTTAGCCTGGCGCAGCTTGCCGGCGACGTCGGGATCAGCGCGGGCCACCTGGCGCGTGCGTTTCGCTCAATTTTCGGGAAGTCGGTCGGCGCCTATGTGCGCGAGCGGCGTCTCGCGCGGGCGGCCACGATGATGCGCGAGACCGGCATGAGCCTCGCCGCAATTGCGGCAGCCGTTGGCTTTTGCGACCAGGCGCACTTTACGCGCGCGTTCAAGGCCCAAGTAGGTGCAGCGCCGGCTCGATATCGCGAGCAGGTCGGCCGCAAGGCGCGGGTCTAGGCAGGCGCCCTAAGTCGCACGACCATCCCGAGCGCGCTCTTGCGCGCTCAGGCTGGGTACGCACGGTTACGTGTGATTTTGTGGTGGAACGCGCCTAGTGGATGTCGTGGCGCAGACGTTCGATCTGTTCTTTTAGTCTGAGTTTTCGTTTCTTGAGATCGGAGAGGATGATGTCGTCTGGGTGCGGACGGTGCAATTCGTCTTGAATTTGCTCGTCCAGCTTATGGTGCTTATCCGAGAGTTCTTGGATATGCGAATCCAGGCCCATGTGGCTAGCCTCCGTTTTAGACTCGCAAACTAAAACACAGAATCGCCCGCTTGTCAGCCGCTCGCGCGCATGAAGAGGAAATAATGTCTTAATGCGAGCGGCTCTCGCGTGGACGGCTTAGTCTTTGAAAACTAAAGCGGTTTTGCGGCGCACAAACTGCAATTCGGCAAAGACAATCCAACGCTTTCGTGATAGATTTCCCCTTTCACGTGAAGTGCAACCAGCTCGATCGTTTCGCGCCTCTCATGGGATTTTCCAACGACGCCGACGGCGGAGAAAGTGCTGGTCTGACCGTCGTGAGCGTAAGCTCGGCGGTGAACATACCCAGCACCTCCGATTCCGCCGATAAGGCGACACTCGCCAAGCTTGCCGAACTTCGTCAGGAGCATCGAATGCTCGACGAGGAGATTCAGGCGTTGATCGGCTCCGGCTCGATCGATCAGTTGCAGCTGACGCGCTACAAAAAGCGCAAGTTGATGCTGCGCGATTTGATCACGAAGCTCGAAGGCGAAATCGTTCCCGATATCATCGCCTGACTATTTGGCGCGTTTGGCGGCGTACATCGCTTTGTCGGCGGCGGCGATTGCTGATTCGGGATCGTCGCTCTTCGCAAAGGTGTGGACTCCGTATGCAACGGTGAGCGAGCGCATCTTGCCCTGCCAAAGAAACGGATGCGCCGTCAGGAGCTTTGCCAACGCGCGAGCCTTCTTGTCGGCGAGCGGTTGATCGGCTTTTGGCAGGATGACGCCGAATTCGTCACCGCCGAGCCGGCCCACGACATCCGACTTTCGCACGTTACCGCCGATTAAAACCGCGACATGCCGCAGCGCGGCGTCGCCGGCCGCGTGACCGTCGGTGTCGTTGATCGCTTTGAGGCTGTCGAGGTCGAAGTACACGAGGCTCGTTGTCAGGTCGTAGCGCTCAGCGAAAGCCATAATGCGCGCCATCTCGCGCACGAAGGCGCGGCGGTTCAGGATGGGCAGGAGGCTGTCTTGATCGGCGACGGTTTCGAGCGATTCGAGCCGCGCGCGCAGGTGACCGATCTCGGCCGTGAGGCCTGCGATCACTTCGCGTGCGCGCGGGGTTAGTTCCGCTTCGGGGATGCCCAACGCGCTTGCAATGCCCTTTGCCGGTTTGCCGGGTGTCTTCATCGGCGTCCTTCGTTTCGCGGCTTGAGCATGCCGCACGCGCAGGGTCATCGTTAAGTGGCAAACTGCGACCAAATGCTTAATAGAGGCGGGGTTTCACATCGCATGCCCCAAGCCCTATAGTCCGGCGCTTCTTTTCGACTGCGGCGCGGTTTCCTAGCGCCCGAAGGAAGCCCATGGCCAAAGCGGCCACCAAAGACATCTCCAAAATAATCGAACGCGAAGGTGCCGACGTCGGCGTCATCATGGGCTCGAAGTCCGATTGGGCGACAATGGCCGCCGCGGGCGAGACGCTTGAGAAGCTCGGCGTGCGCTACGAGGTGCGCGTTATCTCGGCTCATCGTACGCCGGACCGTCTCTATGCTTATGCGAAAGGCGCGAAGGCCCGCGGGATGAAGGTGATCATCGCGGGTGCCGGCGGGGCCGCGCATCTGCCGGGCATGACGTCGGCGATGACGACATTGCCGGTGCTTGGCGTGCCGGTTGCGGCGACCGGGTTGAACGGTTTGGATAGTCTGCTCTCGATCGTGCAGATGCCCGGCGGCGTCCCGGTGGGCACGCTTGCGATCGGCAAGCCGGGCGCCATCAATGCGGCTCTGCTTGCGGCGGCGATCCTGGCACTCAACGACAAGGAAATGGCGAAGCGGCTCGACGCCTATCGCGCGCGGCAAACAGCCGACGTGCCGGAAGCGCCGGTCGACGAGGACCATCCTTGAGCATCGTTCCTCCCGGCGGGACCATCGGCATTCTGGGTGGCGGGCAGCTGGGACGGATGCTTGCAATGGCGGCGGCGCGGCTTGGCCTCAAATCCGCGATCTATGCGCCGGAGGCGGATGCGCCGGCGTTTCAGGTTTGCGACAGCCATGTGGTCGCGCCATACGGCGATCACGAAGCGCTGGCGAAGTTCGCGCGCGGCGTCGACGTCGTGACCTACGAGTTCGAGAACGTGCCGGGCGATGCGGCGAGCGTGCTCAGCGGCCTGAAGTCGGTACGGCCGAGCCCGACCGCGCTCAGCGTCATTCAAGACCGCTTCAAGGAGAAGTCGTTCGCGCGCGAGCACGGGATTGCGACGACGCCGTTTGCATTGATCGATTCCGATGCTTCCTTGCAGGCAGCGCTCAAGTGCGTGGGCACGCCGTCGGTGCTGAAAACCGCGCGGCTTGGTTACGACGGCAAGGGGCAGAAGATCGTGCGCGCGAACGAGCAGCTTGCCACCGCTTGGAATGAACTGAAACGGGTGCCGTGCATTCTCGAAGGCTTCGTCGATTTTTCACGCGAGCTTTCGGTCGTCGCGGCGCGTGGCCAAGACGGACAGGTCGCGTCTTTCGACTTGGTCGAGAACCGGCACGAGAACCACATTCTGCGCATGACGCTGGCGCCCGCCAAAGCGGCGCAGCGGGTGAAGGCGGAGGCAGCGAAGGTCGCGACGCAATTACTCGAGGCTTTCGACTATGTCGGCGTGATGGCGGTCGAGATGTTCGAGGCGCGCGACGGGCGGTTGCTCGTCAACGAGATCGCGCCGCGCGTTCACAATTCCGGACACTGGACGATCGATGCCTGCGCGGTCAGCCAGTTCGAGCAGCATATTCG
>JBKJZU010000134.1:0-2694 GCA_046715015.1 Micropepsaceae bacterium | reverse complement strand
CGCGAGGTACGTCTTGGTACGTGGCGCTGCTCGTATCTATGGTGGGCGTGGCGACCAGTGCGTACGGTTTGTTTGCGATCGCAACCATTTGGTTTCCTGCTGACGATTCGCTTGGCTTAAGCGTCCTAGCCCCATTGGTTGGATTCGCTAGTCTCATAGTCGGCTGCCTCTTGTGCTGGGCGCCGTGGCAAGTCCTTCGTTTCATTCGGAAAGATGTCGAGCGCAACGGGAAGTCGGCATGACAGCATCGCCCCGACCCGGCACCGACATCACCCGCCTCATCGGCCTCATCCTCGTCGTCGTCGGCATTCTGTGGCTCGTGCTCACCGGTCTGTGCACCACAGCCTTCGCCATCGGTCTGTTGGGTGAGGGTAATTTGGGCGACGTCACAGTCATCCTGACGATCGCGATACCGTCGGCGTTGATCGGCGGCCTCATCTACGCGATCGGCCGCTGGCTTCGACCGAAATGACCGAAACCCCGCCCCCGCCACCTGACGTCAAACGCATCATCGGCCTCGTGCTCATCGTCGTGGGCCTCCTGTGGACGGCGCTCTCCGGCTTGTGCAGCGCAGGCTTTGTCCTCATGCTTTTCACGGAAGGCGGCGATGTGCGCGAGGCGCTGAGCATCATTCCGATGATCGTCCTCGTCGGCAGTTTCTCCGTTGGAATCGGATTCGTCGTCTACATCGTCGGGCGCGCCTTGAGACCGAAGATATGACCGAGCAACCGCCGTCCGGCGAATCCTTCGGCCGTTTCATCGGCCTCCTGCTGATGGGATTCGGTGTCCTTTGGATCGCGTTTTGCGGCTTATGCGCCTTTGGGGTCATGGCTACCATCGTGACCGAAAGCGCCGGCGGCGAAGCTTTGAGTTCGACCCTGGTGGTCGTTCTCATTTCCGGACTTGCCGCCGCTGGCGGATACGCGGTTTTCGTCGCCGGGCGAAGCCTCTGGCGCTCCTAACGTCGTAAACGGCAGGCCCAATCTCGTTGTGGTTAGCGCGTTTTGGCCGCACAACCCCTTGGGGTGAAGCCTTCGGGTGACAGCGGTCCGGAATCCAGCGGCCGCGTTTGCCATTCGCTCGCCTTTGCGTTGCGTACGCGGAGTGGATTCGGTCAAATCCGCCCAAGAGTTAGGCTAACCAAAAAGCCGCCAAGGTAAGTGGGTAAGGAGTGTCGGATGACGACCGCGCACGCGCGTGCCGTTCCCTTTGTTTTTGCGAACTTTCGCACAGCCCTGATGGCGACCGCTTCGGCGGGCTTGCTGATCGGGTTCATGCCGGATGCACAGGCGGCTCCCTGCGTAACGTCCACCGCCAGTGACGTTTGCGTCATCAATCTCGGTAACATCACCGACATCCACGACGGCCAAACCAACACCACGGGCGCCGGCGACGTCTTGCAGTTCAACGACGCCGTCAACCCGCTGACGGTGACCGGCAAGCAGTTCGGCACCGGCACGGGCACGGCCGCCCTCAACTTTGTGAACTTTGAGCTCGCAGAAATTGTCAACAACACGGTGCTGACGATCACCAGCGCTACGGGTGACACGGCGCCTGCCGGTATTACAGCTTGGACGATCGAGACGGGATCGACGCTGAATGTTTCCGGCACCGGTGGAAACGCCATCGGCGACACCGCAGCGATGACCGTCAACGGGACGGGATTGGGCGGGACGGGAGCGTTCAATGTCATCGAAAGCGAAACCATCGGCAGCTTGGCCGGAACAGGGTTGGTCGTCGTCTCCGCGTCGGAAATCTTGACGGCCGGCGGCAACGGCACGAGCACGACTTTCTCGGGCATTTTGTCCGGCGCCGGCGGGTTCACCAAGGCCGGCGGCGGCACCATGACGTTGACGGGCAACAATTCCTATACTGGCGCAACGGTCGTCGCCGCTGGGATTCTTGAGATCGACGTTGGCGGCGACATCGCACAGTCGAGTTCGGTGACGACCAACCTTGGCGGTCAACTGACGGGAAAAACGGCCTACACGATCAATGGCCCGGTCACGAATAACGGCCGCATCACCGGCAATGTCACGATCAACGGCAACGTTTCCAGCAGCAACGGCATGCTGCCCGGAAACACATCGAACGTCGGTGCGCCGCCCCTCCCCAATCCCGGCCAGGACATGGGCCAGATTACGATCAACGGGAACTACTCGACATCGAGTGCCTTCGCATATTTCGGGATGTTCATCGACATCGACGCCGCGCTAGCGGTTGCGGGCCCGGGCGACGGCACGCCTGGTGTGACGCAGGACTTCGTGACCATCAACGGCGACGTCATTGGTGGCGGAACGAACCCGACGAGATTCGAAATGGCCTCGTTCAACTCGGCGGCCCTGGGCGGCGTGACGAGCGGTGACGGCATTCAGCTGCTCCGCATCACGGGGACGAACAACGGCACCGAGTTCTACCAACACAACGCAGTCCACGCGGGCCCCCATCAGTATTTCCTGACGTACGTCCCGAACTACGCCGGCACCGACGACGGCTACTTTCTGCAGTCGTCCGCGCGCGCCGAACTCGTTTCGCACGCGGCGTTGCTCTCGGCCGGTCAATCTTTGATCCGCGGTTGCTTCCGCGACGACCAGCGCATTCCCGACAGCCCGAAGGGCGCCACGTACGGCCGCGCCTGGTTCGGCTACCGTCAAGGCAGCTCGTCGTTCGGTGCCGACACCGGAGTCGAGCAGG
>JBKJZU010000133.1:0-4933 GCA_046715015.1 Micropepsaceae bacterium | reverse complement strand
CGCTGTTCCTTTGCGCGCTTGTTCTGTTCGTGATGACGTTCGTCATCAACACGGTGGCCGAAATCGTACGTCAACGCTACCGCAAGCGCGCGGCGCAGCTGTGAGGCGGACCCCATGAGCGACTCGGTCATCACTGCCGCCGCATCGCCCGTCGCAAAATTGGCATCCGTGCGCCGCAGCCCGCGCAGCGACTTGAGCGCGATGGGTGAGCCGTTCGTCTGGGTCATGGGTGCCTCGCTCGTCGCCGGTCTCTCGATGATCATCGGGTTCTTGGCGTTTATCGGATACGTGGGTGCGGTGACCTTTTGGCCGACACCGATCGTCGTCGTCGAAACGACCGATGGCAAGGTAATTGCCGGCGAGGAATTCCGCAGCGAAACCTACAAGCCTTCGCCCGAGCAACTCGCGGGGAAGAGCGATCCGGTGCGCGAGCAAATTGCCGCTAATCTTGGTGTGTCGGAGCGCACGCTCTATCGCGTCGGAAACTACGACCTGTTCGGCGAAGATTTCGTATGGGTTTCCGCTTTCGATGTGAAAGCGGTGAAGTTCGCGAAAGACATGTACCTTGTCGAGCGGCGCGAATGGGGCCCATTCATAGGCCGGGTAAAAGAGATCGATCTCGCAACAACAAAAACCGCAACGCCCACCTACCCTGCCCTCAAAGAAGCTATTGCAGCAGCCGATATCCGCCGGACCACAATCGACCGCCTCGACAAAGTCGAAATCGGAGCGATCAACCACGAGATCGAGAAGCTGCGCCTTGGTGTCCGGCGCGCCGAGCTCGACTATGGCGTGGGCAGCGCGCAAGCGAGGGCTGCCGCGGCGGAAGCCGCAAAGGAAATGGTGCGCCTGCAGGCCCAATACAAAACGCTCGAAGCAAAGGTAACTGCTCTCCGGCAAACGGACGAAAGCTATACCGTCACGCTGGAGGCGATCGACCAACAGACGAAAACGTTGCCCGTGTCGAAGCTGGTGCGGCTCTTTCCGGCGAACAACTTGTCGATCACGGAGAAATGGTCGATCTACGCGTCCCGTTGGTACGAGTTCATCGTAGGACAGCCGCGCGAAGCGAACACGGAAGGTGGCGTGTTGCCTGCGATCGTCGGCACCTTGACGATGATGGTGCTGCTCAGCCTCGCCGTTGCGCCGTTCGGCGTAATCACAGCGCTCTATCTGCGCGAGTACGCTCTCCAGGGAGCCCTGGTTTCGTTCATCCGCATTTGCGTCAACAACCTGGCCGGCGTGCCATCGATCGTCTACGGGGTCTTCGGGCTCGGCTTCTTCTGTTACATCCTGGGCGGCTCGATCGACCAGGTTTTCTTTGCCGAAAAGCTGCCGGCGCCCACATTCGGAACAGGTGGCATGCTGTGGGCGTCGCTGACGCTTGCGCTGCTTACCGTGCCGGTCGTGATCGTCGCGACCGAAGAGGCGCTGGCCGCGGTGCCGCGGTCGATGCGGGAAGGTTCGCTCGCCTGCGGCGCATCGAAGTGGCAGACGATCTGGCGCATCGTGCTGCCGCGGGCCGCGCCCGGCATCATGACGGGGCTGATCCTCGCGATGGCGCGCGGCGCGGGCGAAGTCGCGCCGCTGATGATCGTTGGGGTCGTCAAGCTGGCGCCGGAGCTGCCGATCGACTTCACGGCGCCATTCGTGCACTTCGAACGCAGCTTCATGCACTTGGGTTTTCACATCTACGACGTCGGTTTCCAGTCGCGAAACTCGGAAGCCGGGCGGCCGATGGTGTTCGTGACGACGTTGCTGCTGGTCGGCATCGTCCTGCTTTTGAACGCATTCGCTATCCAGGTCCGAAACCGTTTGAAGAAAACCTACGACGCCGGGCAGTTCTGAGGGGCTAAGAGTATGGCAGGCAAGGCAACAGCGGACGGATTTGAGGCGACCGTCTATCACCCGATCGAGGGCGATAGCGGCGTCAGCTTGCGCGTCGAAAGCTTCAGCCTTTGGTATGGCCTGGCGCAGGCGCTCTACAACGTCGATATGGACGTGCAGAAGGGACTGTGCACCGCGCTGATCGGCCCGTCAGGCTGCGGGAAGTCGACGCTGCTGCGTTCCATGAACCGCATGAACGACCTGATCGACAGCGTCCGCACCGGCGGACAGATGCACATCGAGGGTGAGCCGATCTTCGGCTCGCGGATCGACGTGATCGCGCTCAGAAAGCGCATGGGCATGGTGTTCCAAAAGCCCAATCCGTTTCCGATGTCGATCCTTGAGAACGTCGTCTACCCGTTGCGCGTGGACGGCGTCACGAACCGCAAATTCCTGCGCGAGGCCGGCGAAGCGGCATTGCGCGGCGCAGCGCTGTGGGACGAAGCGAAAAACCGTTTGAATGAAAGCGCGTTGGGCCTCTCCGGCGGTCAGCAGCAACGCCTCTGCATTGCGCGCGCGATCGCGGGCAATCCGGAAGTGCTGTTGATGGACGAGCCTTGCTCTGCGCTCGACCCGATCGCAACGGCCAAGATCGAAGAGCTGATCGACGACCTGAAAGGCCGCTATACGATCATCATCGTGACTCACAACATGCAACAAGCCGCGCGCGTCGCCGACAACACGGCGTTCATGTATCTTGGACGCCTCATCGAGTACGGCGAAACCAGGGCGATGTTCGAGAAGCCCAAGGTCAAGCGCACCGAGGACTATCTCACCGGTCGTTTCGGCTAGGCCGCAAATCAAACCTCTCCAAACCCAAGTCGGGCGGAGACAGACTGATGATCATTGTCATTTTTGGTCCGCCCGCGGTCGGTAAAGGCACTCAGGCCTCTCAGCTGAGCGGCACCTACGCCATCCCTCACCTTTCGACCGGCGCGATGTTGCGCGCTGCCGTTGCGGCGGGCTCGCGGCTCGGACGCCGTGTCAAGTCGATCATGGCGAGCGGTGGCCTCGTACCGGACCACCTCGTTTTGCAGATCGTCACGCGCCGTATCGCAGAGCCAGATTGCGTCAGCGGTTTCATCTTAGACGGCGTGCCCCGTACCCTGGGCCAAGCCAAGTCGCTGGATCGTATTCTGCGCCACATGAGGCGCAAGGTCGATGCCGTGGTCGTCTTGCAGGCCGACGAGGCAGAACTCCTGAAGCGCGTCGAAAAGCGTGCCGCCGATGCCATCGCACGCGGCGAGCCGGTACGGAGCGACGACGATCCCGAGGTTTTCAAGCGTCGGCTCGCCGCCTACCACAAGGAGACGGCGCCCGTGCTGCCGTATTACGACCGGCAAAGAAAGGTCGCCCGCATCGACGCCATGCGTCCGCCGCAGGAAGTCTCGGCGAAAATCGTCGACGCGCTGTCGACGATGAGCCAACGACGCCCCTGGTATGCGCGTTGGTTCGGTTTCTTTTTTCACTCGGCCTAGAAAATCTGCTCAGCAAATCCGCTTCGGTTCGCGCGCGCGACAGTTTGCGTGAGTCAATCGCTCAAGCGCACACCGCGTGCGATTTCCTGTGCACACGCAAACATCATTATTGCTTCATCGTAGTTCGGCGAGATTGTCGCCGAGCGATGGCTTTCTCCCGCGCACCGACAAAGGCGATCCTCGCCCGAGCGGTTGACGAGAGAGACCTCCATGAAGACCAAAATTTTTGCGGCGGCGTTGACGTGGGCTGCACTTACGGCAGCTGCGCCCGCGATTGCTTCGAATGTCAGCGGCGGCGTTCCCTCGCTCGACGTGACATTCTCCGACCTCAATCTTGCAAACCGCGCAGGCGCCGAAGCTTTGCTCCGGCGTATCCGCTCTGCCGCTTCCCAGGTTTGCGGCGGCGAGCAGAGTTCCGTCACGGGCAGAGACCTTAGGGCTGCCCGGGATTTTCGTTCGTGCGTGCGCACGGCTGTTGAGAACGCGGTGCGGCAAGTGAATGCGCCGTTGGTGATCGCGCTCTATCGCGGCGTCGATGTGGTCGAGCCGCGCTACGCAGAAGAACGCGCCCGCTGAACGAAAACGGCCATGACGGGACCCCTATCCCGTCATGGCCGCCCTCGAGCGTTTGCAACGCTCAGCTACTCTGCTTTGTCCTTCTTCTTCTTCTTTGCTTTCTTGTCGTCCTTGTCGCGCTTGTCGCCGTCGTGACCGTTCTCGAGTGATTCGGCTTTCCTACCTTTTTTGGCCTTGTCGGGCTTCTTGTCCTTGTCCGGGCCGTCGTAGTCGGCCACGCCGGTCGTGATCGCGTAACATGCGAGACGAACCGTCCGCGGTATCTTCACCGGCTTGCCGCCGCCGCGCTCTCCCTTCTCGTAGTACTGCACGACGCGGCGCTTCAGACCCAACGCGTCGGCAGCATCTTTCTGAGATAAATCAAGGGTTTTACGCCACCGCTTGAAGTCGTGACTCTTCATCATTTGCCCATCTACCTCGCGGTCTTTTTCTTCGCGCTCAGTACCATGCCAGGAGGCGCCACCGCCACCTCCAGAAAAAAAGCGCACAGTGTGCGGTTCACATACTTGTCATAAAGCGCACAATGTGCATATTATTACAGCCTGTGGATAATTCTGCAGCCTTTGGAGGTCTCTCGCCCAAGCGGAAAAGCGGCTCTCGCTTCGATGTCACGGCGTCAATTTGAGGAGTAATAGCCATGCGATCCCATATGTTTGTGCTCGCGCCGCTGTGGCCCTTGTTCATGCTGTGCGTGCTTGCCGGTGCTCTTTGGGCAGCGTCTCTCTGACCTAGATTTGGGAAAACATTCCAAAGCTTGAGATGCGGCGCCGAAAGGCGCCGTTTCTGTTTTCTGGGAACCGCAACCCTCGCCTCACAACCGCCAGGTGCGCATTCATTGGCGCGTGCAGAATGCCGTGCATTCAACCGTCACTCTCACGCAACGCGCACCCCGCTGCGTTACACACGTCACACCGCTGTCATGGATGTGTCACGGACGGGCGGCATGAAGATCGGGCATTAACAAGGGGTGTGTTCCAAATGCGGAAATCAAT
>JBKJZU010000132.1:0-4897 GCA_046715015.1 Micropepsaceae bacterium | reverse complement strand
GTCTTTTACAACGACGTCATCGTTTCGACCGGTGGGTCGGCGGCGATCATCGGCGACTTTACGGCTACGGCACTGGTCTCGAACAACTCGCTGTTCCAACTCTTCGACCTGATTGACGGGAACACGGTCGATCTGCGCGTGTCGCGTGCGCCGCTCGGGCAGTTCCCCGGCATCGGCCTCATCGTGGGCGTGGCCGATCCGTTCGACGGCAATATCGCGGATCGGACAAATGGCATCGGTTCAGGTGGTTGCGGCCTGGCAGGCCCTGGCTGGTGTTTCAACCGCTTCGCTCAGAACGAGCCTGGCGCGACGCAGGTCATGACCGACGCGACGCCTGGTGAAGATCCGTTTGGTTGGCTCAGGACCGGCGCTCGCAAGGTTGGCGAGACGGCGGTTTGGGGCCGTGCCGTCGGCGTTTGGGGCGATACGGACGGACAGGTTGGCGTCGGAATCCCGGGCAGCGCCTTCTCGCTCGGTGGCGGTATCGTCGGTATCGACCATGTGTTTACGACGACGTTGCTGGCGGGTCTGGCCGCACAGTGGACCACGACGGACGTCGAGTTCGACGGCCGCCGGGACAATGCGGGTGTCGATAGCTTTGAGATCGGCGCCTACGGCTCTTGGGGGGACACGCGCCTCTACCTGAATGCGAACGTCAGCTACATCTGGCACGACTTCGAGATCAGGCGCTTCGACGGGCCATTGTTTGCGCGCGGCAACTATGACGGCGACACGTTCTCGGCCTACGCAGAAGGCGGCAAGATCTTCGAGACCGAAAGCGGGTTCCGCATTCAACCGATCATCGCGGCGAGCTATTCGCATTTGGAAACGGATGCCTATAGCGAAACCGGCACGGCGTCCTTGCTCAACGTATTCGCTGCGGATGTCGACTCGTTGAAGGGCATGATCGGCGGACGCTTTGCCTATCCGTTCGAGATGGACTCTGGCCGCAAGTGGGTTCCTGAGGCGCGCCTCGTCTGGGCGCATGAGTTCATGGACGATCACGCGTCGCACTTCGTGGACGTGCAAGGCGGCCCCGTGGTCGCGACGCTGGTCAGCGGCGAAGAGTTCTCGCGGGATACGCTAATCGCGGGCGCGGGCCTCACTGCGCCGCTCTCCGACAATGCGACGGCGTTTGTGGACTATGACGCCGGATTGAACGACGACGTCACGACGCACACCGTTTCGGCCGGTATGCGCGTCCGCTGGTAAGCAAACGGGGCGGCTCTCTGGCTGGGAGTCGCCCGTTACCTCCGCTAGGCCTTTGATATTGCGGTTAAAAAGCGCGCGAAAAATACTATCGCCGGTGGTGAAGCTAAGCTAGAATACAGGCGTTGGGGGATTTTCTGCAGTTTCTGGCGACCGGGGGACCCAGTTGATGGGATCGCTGCTTCTGTTTCTTTTGGGCGTAGCTGCACCGCTGGCGGTGGCGCTCTACATGATCTCAGCCGAACAAAGCCGCCGCGCGCGCCTTCAAGGGCTGCGCCGCGCACAAGGCGTTGCGCCGGTGTCGCCCACTGTCCGTTCTTCGATGTTGCCTGCAGGAACCGCCGCCGCGGGGCCTGCGCCTACAGCACCGCGTCCTGCGATCCCCGGCTTGAGTGAGCGCGATGCGGCGCTCGTCGCCCAAGCGGTTGAGGAATGGGGCGCGCCAGGGTTGGTTTCGGCTTTGGAGCGGCTCAAGGGACGTCTGGCAGCGGTTGCCGAGATGGAGATGATTTGGGCCGATCCGCATTCGCCGCTGGTGCAAGACCAGAATGACATGTTGCACCGCGCGCTTTGGGTTTTTGAACCGGAGTACGTGGTTGGCGACGGGCGGTACGACGTAGACGCGCGCTACGGGGCGGTTGCCAAACCCTCGGTCGGCGGGAGCCTGGTGCCCGGGCATCACATCAAAGAGGGCGAGCCGGTTCTTATGCTTGAGCTAAAGAACGCGCGGGCGACCATCGGCGCGGACCAACAGCAGAAGGCATGGGCTAACGTGCGCGATCTGATCCGTGCCGGCGCGCTCAAAGAGCGTGACCAAGTGGACGTGTTTGTCGTGGGTGGCACCGTCGATGAACTCGACGGCAATCCGCGGCTGGAAGGCCGGTACCGCAATGTGCGCATCACGTCTTACGACTATAGTCAGTTTGTAACGCGTGCGAAGCGGTTGACGTTTGGGCTCTACGACGAACTAAAAGACGCCGCGCCGTTCTTGCGCTTGCACCGCGAAGAGATCGTCGCCGCCCAGCGCGCGGCGGCGGAGCAAGCGGCAGCGGAGGCGTCGGCACCGATGGCGCATGCTGCGGAGGCAGAGCAACCGCCGGCCGACGACAATCCAGTGCGGCATGAGGACTACCAAGATTCACCTCGTCGCGGCGAATACGAGGAGGAGCAGCAGCCGGCTGTGCCGGTGGCGCGGGTGCCGCCTCCCGTTGGGCGGCAGCGCGCCGCGCAGTGAGCGCGTCGCGCTTTCGTATTGTTCCTTTCGTTTCCGCGCATCTGCCTGAGGCAATCGACCTGTGGGTGGAGGCATGGGCACGCACTATGCCGGACCTCGATTTCCAAGCGCGCCGTGCGTGGTTCGTCGCCCACATTGCCCAGTTGCGAGATCGCGGCGCGGAGGTCATCTGCGCTTTCGACGCTGCCGACGGGCACATGGCGGGGTTTGTCACGCATGAGAAACCAGGCCACATCGACCAGTTCGTTGTTGGCGTTCGTGACTGGGGATCCGGGGCCGCGGCCGCGTTGCTTGATACGGCCAAGAACTTGAGCGCAGGCGGGTCTCTTTCGCTCGACGTCAATCAGGACAATCCGCGCGCCGTACGCTTCTACGAGCGCGAGGGTTTTGACCGTGTTGGCGAGGGGCGAAATCCGGCCTCCGGCCTTGCGACGTGGCGCTACGAATGGCTTGATATCTCGCGCGTCGGTTGACAGGGGGTTGATAGAGCGCGCGACAGACGGGTTGATTTATCCTGAGATTGGTGCGCGACGAGTACGTCGTGATGGATCGCATACCAGGGCGGCGGCGGGCCGCTCCAGATGTGGAGCAATAAACGGGCCAAGGATTTAGGCCCGTCTTAAGTCGCGACGCTTAGGATTAACGACATCGATTCTGGGTTCGCGATGCAGAAGTACCTCCCTGCCGATGCGCATGACCGCAGCGGCTCGCCCGACGGCGAGGCCGATGTTGCGAGCGCGCCTGCCCTATCGCAGTGGCTAAGCGCGCAGCGCGTTTCGTTGGAGCGGTCGTACAAGGCCGTCGAACGGATCATTATTCCAATGGCTGCATTCGGCGCGTTCGGCATGCCGCTTTACTATGTCGTATGGCACGACATCTTCCCGCAGGCCTATGAGAGCGTCGGGTTGCGCTTGATCGGCAGCGTGCTCTGCCTTGTGACGTGCATGACGGGCGTCCTGCCGCAGGTGCGGCGCAGCGCGTTGGGGCCCGCCGTGTGGTTCGTGACGGTAACGTACTGCCTGCCCTTCTTCTTTACCTACATGACGCTCATGAACGGTGGGTCCGCCGTTTGGCTGGTGACGTGGCTGATTGGGTTCGCGCTGTTGGCGATGGTGGCCGAGTTCGGCGGGTTGCTGCTGCTGCTTTCGTTGGGGGTGGCGACCGCTTTAGCGGCGTTATTATTTTGCGGGGGCACGCTCGCCGGTCTGGCGCCCCTCGTCGAGCAAATTCCAGTGTTTTTATTTGCGATCATTGCCGCCACGGTTGCGATCTACCGGCAGCAGATCGCGCGTGAGACGTTGACGCGCGCGCGCGACGCCGCGGAGTCTGCGAACCGCGCGAAGTCCGAGTTCTTGGCGATGATGACCCATGAGATCCGCACACCGATCAACGGCGTGTTGGGCATGACCGGCGTGTTGCTCGACACGCCGCTGATGCCGGAGCAGCGTCGCTTCGTGTGCACGATACGCGAGTCGGGCGAGGGGCTCTTGCACATCATCAATGACGTTCTCGACTTCTCGAAACTTGAGGCGGATTCGGTGGAGCTTGAGGACATCCCGTTCGACATTCATGCGTTGCTTTCCTATGCCGTCGACATCGTGACGCCGCGCGCCAACGCGAAGGCCGTGCATATCGAACTTTCAATTGCGCCCGAGGTGCCGCGTTTCATCAAAGCGGATGCAGGCCGCGTACGGCAGGTCGTTCTGAACTTGATCGGCAATGCCGTGAAGTTTACGGAACGCGGCAGCGTGCGTCTGCTTGTGGACGTGACGGCCGACGCGCGGCACCTTCGTTTCGAGGTTCAAGATACGGGTATCGGCGTCGCGCCGGGACATTTGCCGCGGCTCTTCAGCAGTTTTACGCAAGCCGATCCCTCGATCTCGCGCCGCTTCGGCGGGTCGGGGTTGGGCCTTGCGATCTCCAAGAAACTCGTCACGCGCATGGCTGGCACGATCGGCGTTGAGAGTACTTTGGGCCAGGGTTCGGTCTTCTGGTTCGAAGTGCCGCTGCGCCCGTCGAGCGAGAGCGAATGTAACGAGGTGCTGTCGCCCACCGTCAATCAGGCGTTCGAGGAGAGCCTGCAAGTGTTGAAAGCGCTGGAACGTCCGGTGCGCATTCTCGTCGCCGAAGACAACGCGACCAACCAGATTGTCGTGAAAGCCGTGCTCTCGAAGTTTGGGATCGTGCCCGTTGTCGTCGGCAACGGCGCGGAGGCTGTCGAAGCGGTTCGCCGCACGCCCTACGACGTCTTGCTGATGGACGTGCACATGCCGGAGATGGACGGGCTTGAAGCTGCGCGAGCGATTCGTTCGATTGAGGGTCCCGTTGGGCGGTTGCCGATCATAGCGTTGACCGCGAACGCGCTGACCGGCGATTTCGATAAGTGCCGGGCTGCGGGCATGAATGCTTGTGTCGCCAAGCCGTACAAGACCGAAGAGTTGATGATTGCTATCG
>JBKJZU010000131.1:0-2834 GCA_046715015.1 Micropepsaceae bacterium | reverse complement strand
CTTGAGGAGGGCTTCAAAGACGCGCGAACCGACGCCCTGACCAAATTCACGCGCAAACGCGCCGCCGAACTCAAAGAACTCTTGAAGGCGGGCAGCGCGCAAGAAATCGAAGCGCTCGTGCGAAGGTTCCAGGGCTATCAGCCGGAAGACTAGCAGCGCACCCAAACAATGCGCGCGATCCAATCGACGGCGTTACGCTCCACGACGCGGTCCGGCAATTTGGGATTGATCGACTTCAGCTCCACGCGCTTGGGCGTTTGCCTCACGAAGCGCATGACCGAACAGCCATCTTTGCCCTTCATCACGACGCAATCGTCGAGCTTCACCTTCGCGGCTGGCGACACGACGACAACGTCGCCGATGTTGAACAGCGGCGCGGCCCCGTCGTTCGTAATCTCGAGAGCGAAAGCGGCCTGATCGGCGAGGTCGGGAAACGCAAGCTTCCCCCAGGCCTTCGAGACGGGGCGCCCCTTGCCGTCGAACGCCTTCTTCCTTGCCGCGTCCTTCAGCTTCAACAACGGAAGCTGGCGGGATGCGCGCGAAGAGTTAGAACGCGACATCAGCCCCACAAACGCATCCAAATTCGATCCCGTCGCCTGCAGGATCCGCGAAAGGCTCTCCGTCGATGGCCAGCGCAGCCGCCCTTGCGGCCCCAGCCGCTTGCTCTTGTTAAATGTTGTCGGGTCGAGCCCGGCAGCCTTCGCAAGGCCCGAGGGCGAATGCCCGTGCCGTGCGGCAAGCGCGTCAATGGCGCTCCATATTTGCTTATGCGACAACATCGTCAGCCGATGAAACCTTCGAACAACTTTGCACGATTTGCGAACGCCGTGCGCGCCGTTACAACGGCGCTGCTGCCGGTGAGTCCAATCCTACCACGATGATCCTCCTTCGCACGCTTTCAAGTCTTGGGCGACCACTTCTTACGCGTCTCGATCCAGAGTTCGCGCATACGCTCACGATCAGAGCGTTGAGCCGCTTCCACGATGCGACGCCTCAGCCTGATGATCCGCGCTTGGCGGTACAAGCGTTCGGACTGGATTTCCCCAACCCAATCGGACTAGCCGCAGGGTTTGACAAGAATGTGGCCGCAACCGAAGCGATGCTTGGATTTGGCTTCGGTTTCGTCGAAGCAGGCACCGTCACACCACGTCCGCAAGAAGGTAACGCGAAGCCGCGCATCTTCCGATTGCGCGAAGACCGCGCGATCATCAACCGCCTGGGGTTCAACAACAAAGGCGTTCAAGCCGCGCGCGAACGATTGGCTCGCCTGAAAGGACGTCCCGGCATTCGCGGCATCAACATCGGCGCGAACAAAGACACGAACGATCGCGTCGCTGATTATGTCACAGGCTTGAAGGAACTTGGACCATTTGCGAGCTACGTCACAATCAACATTTCCTCACCGAACACGCCGGGCCTGCGCGGTCTGCAAAACAAGTCCGAGCTGCAAGCGCTGCTGATCGCGCTCGGCGAGACGAAGGCAAAGCTCGCGCGACCCGTTCCTCTGCTCGTAAAGATCGCGCCCGATCTCGACGATCATGCGTGCGCCGACATCGCGAACTTGGCACTCGAACACAAGCTCGACGGCCTCATCGTTTCGAACACGACGATCGCGCGCCCCTCGACGCTCAAAAGTCGCCACGCCAACGAAACCGGCGGTCTCTCCGGCGCGCCGCTGTTCGTGCGCGCGACGGCGGTGCTGCGGTCGATCCGCCGCCTCACGCAAGGCAAGATCGTTCTGATCGGCGTCGGCGGCATTAGCTCCGGCGCAGACGCGCTGGCCAAGATCAAAGCCGGCGCAACGCTCGTCCAACTCTACACTGCCCTGACCTACGAAGGCCCAGGGGTCATCGCACGGATGAAGCGCGAACTACTCGAACTGCTCACGCGCGAAGGTCACCACGGCATCGACACTGCAATCGGACAAGAAACGGGCTAGACGCCGCTACAGCAAGTCGACCACGCGAATGCCGGCCCAAACCGTCGCCGCCGTGATCGCGAGCGACAGCACAGCTGCAGCCAATGCCACGCACAACAACACTCCGTCCTCTTCGAGGTAGGCAAGCGCCAATAGCGCAACCACCAACGACGGGATGATATGGCTGAACGGAAAAGGCCAAATCAACGTCGGCGCGAGCAACAGAACGACAACACCAACGACCCGCTTCGTAGCCACAAAAGGTGTTCGCCAGCGCGGGCGGACAAACTGTTCCAACCACTTCAGCACCACCGCCGCCCGCCGGAACACCTTGGCAAGGCCCTTGGTCGGAAGGCGTCGTTGCGCGATGAACTGCGGCAACGTCGGACCTGGACGCGCCAAAATCATTTGGACAGCAGGATAGGCCAACAGAAAGCCCACAAACGTCGATCCGCCGGGAATCAGCGCGATGAGCGCCATCACCAGCATCACCACGCCGAACGACCGTTCACGCAGTTCGCCGACCAGCCAATCGAGTGTGACCTGATCCGCGGGCGCCTTAAGCACTAAACCTGCGAGCAAAATCGATGTCGGGACATGAGGCGCGACGCTAGGGTTCATCGCTTCTCCGCAAACGCACGGCGGGCTGGCGCAGCTGCGTCAAGGGGCCCGCCCTCACCGATTGGCTACGGCGCGACAACCTTTGCCTGCTTCGCGAAGGCTGGAGCGGGTGAAGGGAATCGAACCCTCGTCGTAAGCTTGGGAAGCTTCTGCTCTACCATTGAGCTACACCCGCGGCGGGGCACCATTCTACAGGCCCCCGCCGCCTCGGTTTCGGGCACGAGATGCGGAACCCTTACCTCCGCCGCCTTCGCGCCCGCGACCTCCGCCGGCACGGTGGGTCGGACCGTCAAAG
>JBKJZU010000130.1:0-5487 GCA_046715015.1 Micropepsaceae bacterium | reverse complement strand
GTCCGTGCGGCCGGCGTCGCCGGTTTCGAGCATGAGCGCGGTGTTGTACATTGCGGGGCCGTGGCCGTATTTCGCGCCCCACAAATACCAGCGGGCCGCCTCGATTAGGTTTTCGGGGACGCCGTAGCCGTTGTCGTAGATCGTTCCCAAATCCATCATCGAGCGGCGCTCGCCACCCATCGCCGCTTGCAGGTGGTATTGGCGCGCCTTCACGAAGTCGCGGTCGATGACGCCGCGTTTGCCGTCCATGTATTCCACGCCGAGACGGCGGGCGGCTTCGCCGTCGCCCGAAGCTGCGCGCGCTGTCCACCAGGCGAGCGCTTCCGGGTAGAGGCCGCGGCGGTAGAGGTCTTCGCCTTCAGTGCGTGCGGCAGGTGCGGATTGTTCGGCGGCTGCGACGATGGTGTTGGCGGCGAAGGAAACGCTTGCTGCGGCGATTGCCGCGAAGGCGAGGCGGGCGAGAGCGATCATCGGTGGTTCCACGCATGTACTTGGGACGTCAACTTTGCCGGGCCGGATTGCGAAATGCTAGTGGCCAAAAGTCAGTTGTCTCGCTTCACAGGTGGCTTGAAGCTTCGCGGCCTTTTGCGCAAGGTCCGGCCCACATTAGGAGCTGATCAATGGCGTTGAAAGTTGTGGGGTCCGGCCTCGGGCGGACGGGAACGAAGTCGATGCAGACCGCGCTCAATATGCTTGGGTTTGGGCCCTGTCATCACATGGTCGAGGTGTTCGCTCATCCGGAGAGCGTGCCGCTTTGGATCGAGGCCGGTCACGGACGGCCCGATTGGGACAAGATCTTCGCCGACTACGGATCGATGGTCGATTATCCGGGCGCGTACTATTGGCGCCAGATCGCCGCGCACTTCCCGGATGCGAAAGTGCTGCACACAGTGCGCGATCCCGACAAATGGTTCGATTCCACGCAGGCGACGATATTCGCACCGGGGTCGCTGGTGACGCACGACGACGGGCCGATGGCCGCGTTCTTTCAGAGCTTCACGAAAGACTTTCGCGCGCATATGCACGACCGCGCTTACATGACGGACTATTTCCGCCGCCACACGGACGAGGTGAAGCGGACGATCGCGCCGGAGCGGTTGCTCGTCTATGAGGCGGGGCAGGGCTGGGCGCCGTTGTGCGCGTTCCTGGGCGTGCCGGTGCCAGACGCGCCCTATCCGTCGGAGAATACACGCGCCGAGTTCATGGCGCGTGTGGCGGCGATGAACGCGCATTGAGCCGGAGGTCGAGATGGCCGCGAAGGTTACGATCTATCACAATCCGAGATGCGAGACCTCGCGCAACGTGCTTGCGTTTATCCGCGAGGCGGGGATCGAGCCCACCGTGATCGAGTATTTGAAAGAGCCACCGTCGAGGCCGGAGCTGCTTTCGCTGATCAAACGATCGGGCGGGAGCGCGCGCGACATGCTGCGCGCGAAAGAGGCGCTAGCGGGCGAACTGGGGCTCAACGATCCGAAGGTGAGCGATGCCAAGATCGTCGATGCGATGATGGCGCACCCGATCCTGATCAACCGGCCGATCGTCGTGACGGAGCGCGCCGTGAAGCTGTGCCGCCCGTCGGAGACGGTGCGCGAAATCTTGCCTAAGGGCCGCTAGGGCGCGATTACCTCTGAGGTCGTTGCGGCGGGTCGCGTCCGGGTGCCATCCTCTCGGCACTGGGGCGCAGCGGTCTCCCAGTCAGGCGTTTTCCATGCCCAAGCACCGTTTGATCTGCCTCATGGCGGTTCAGACGTCTGCTTGCGTCAGTCGTCCGAACGCTGCGAGGCGTTGCCGGAGTTTGAGGCAATGGACCTGGGCGAGTTTCTGTCGACGGCGTTGGCGCCGTCCCAATTCATCACAATGGGCGTGTTGTTCGCGTTGATGGCGGCCATTGCGCTCGTCGAAGTTTTGGTTCCGTTGGCACGGCGGGACCAGTCGGGCCGGCCGCATGCGGCACCGAATATTGCGCTCACGGCCCTCACGTTTGCGACCAATGCGTTTTTCGGCGCGGCGATCCTGATCACGCTTGCTTGGCTACAAGCGCGCGATCTCGGCCTGTTGAACTGGTCGGCGATCGAAGGGGTTTGGGGGATTGCTATCGGGATTCTGGCGCTCGACTTCGCGACGTATCTTTGTCACGTGACGCTGCACAAAGTGCCGGCCTTGTGGCGACTTCACCGCGTGCATCATTGCGACTTCGCCGTCGACGTGACGACCTCGTTTCGCCAGCATCCGGGGGAGAGCCTGGTTCGCTTTCTGTTTTTGTTTGTCACGGCCACGGTCCTTGGGGTCAGTCCGATTGGCTTCGTGCTCTATCGCACGCTGTCGGCACTCACGGCGTTGCTGGAACACGCGAATGTGCGGGTGCCGGTGTGGTTCGACGACCTGCTCTCTCTGGTCGTGACGTGGCCTACGTTCCACAAGGTGCACCATTCGCGCGCGATTGCCGAGACGGACTCGAACTACGGCAACATCTTTTCGATCTGGGATCGTTTGTTTTTCACAGCCACGTCCGCGCGGCGCGGGCGTGCGGTCGTGTATGGGCTGGACGGTTTCGACGATCCGCGCGACCAGTCGCTCGGCGGACTGCTGGCTTTGCCGTTTCGCGCCGAGCGGTCCCGGAGCGCCATGAGAGCCGATGCCGGGTAGCGCGGCGGCGTGCCGTCATGCTTTATGTGGGGCTCGATCCCTTCACCGCTTGGGTGCTCGCCATGAAAGCTGCCGTCTATTACGAGAATGGTCCGCCGTCCGTGTTCAAGTACGAGGACGTGGAGGATCCGATTTGTTATGCGCCGGGGGTCGTCATCAAGGTCGAGGCGGTCTCGATCGAGGGTGGGGACACGCTGAACCGGCTCGGTGGGGCGCTCATCACGTCGCCGCATATCGTCGGGTATCAAGCCGCGGGCACGATCGTTCAGATCGGCAAGGAGGTCGCGCATCTCAAGGTCGGGCAGAAGGTCGTCACGGTGAACGCGTTCGGCAGTCACGCGGAGCTGCGCTCGGTGCCGGCGCGCAATGCGTGGGTTATCCCGGACGGGTTTGATGTGCGCGAGGCTGCCGCGATCCCGGTGCCGTTCGGGACGGCGGACGATTGCCTGTTCGAGTTCGGACGGCTGAAGGCCGGCGAGACGGTACTCGTGCAGGCGGGCGCGGGCGCGGTCGGGATCGCGGCCATTCAGCTGGCGAAGCGTGCTGGGGCGCGGGTGCTCGCGACGGCGTCGAGCGACGAACGGCTCGCGAAGTTGAAGCCTCTGGGCATGGATCACGGCATCAACTACGCGAAGCAGGACGTCGTTCAGGAGGTGATGAAGTTCACCGACAACAAGGGCGTTGACGTCGTGGTCGATCCGGTCGGCGGGTCGACGTTGCAGAAGAGCCTGTTGTCACTTGCGGCCCGCGGGCGTTGTTCGATGGTCGGCAATGCGGGCCGTGAGGCCGTGAAGCTCGACGTGTCGAGCCTGATGGCGGGCAACCGTTCGCTGACAGGCGTGTTCCTGGGCGCCGAGATTTTCACCGATCGCGTGCACGATATGATCCAAGGCCATATCGACGCCGCGGCCAAGGGCAAGCTCAAGGTCGTGATCGACAAGCCGTTCGCGCTCAAAGACGCTGCCGCCGCGCATGCCGATATCGAGCGCCGCCAGGCGGTGGGGCGCGTTTTGTTGATTCCGTGAGTTACTCTGCCTGGGAGCGCCGGCTTCCAGCCGGCACTTTCTGCACCGTCGATTTAGGAGCCGGCAGGATGCCGGCGCTCCCAGGCGAGTGTTGCCACCCTCGAGAGGTGTGGGATCAAAACCGCCCGCCGGTTTTGAAGCCGCCGCGGCTGCCGCCGATTTTGATGCCGCCGATTTTCGGGAAGCCCGAGGAAGGCAGGCGGAAGCGTGGGCTTTTGCCCCATGAGCTCGAGCGGCGATTGTCATCGTCGTCGTCATCGTCGTCCCAGTCGCGGCGTTTGCTGTAGCCGCGGTTGAAGACCTCCCAGAGCACGGCGCCTTGGATCGCGCCGCGGACGATGCCGCCGATGAGATCGCCGAGCGCGTCGTTGCGGTCGAGTTGGAATTGACCCCACGGGCCGTCGTATTTGTTCGCGCGGACCTTGTCGCGCACGCCTTCGAGTTCGCTGCGGCGGCGGGCGATTTCGCGCGTCTCGTCGCGGATCTTTCCGACTTCGGTTTCGGCTTTCGCGATCGCGTTTTGTGTCAGCTCGATCTGTTGCACCAAGCGATCGTCGTCGGTCGTGCGCGTCGTGCGTGCTTCGCGGTACATCGTCTGCAGGTCTTCGTGCGCGATCGCTTGGGAGAGAACGCCGAGCGCTTCGTCGTGGGCGCGGCGGTCGCCTTCGTCGAGCAGCTTCGTGCGTTCCTGGTCGAGGGCTGCGAGCGTGCCTTGCGCTTTCGCGAGCGCGTCGGTTGAGGCTTTGAGGTCGGCTTGCGCGGTCGACAGCTTCGTTTCGAGCGGCAAGATGCCGGCGTTCACCAGGCCCGCGCGCTCGATTTCTTCGAGCTTGCGATCCTCGTCTTCGACACGTTTGACTAGGTCGCTCGCGTGCTCACGCAGGCGCAACGGGATTTCGTTCAGGTGGGTGTAGTTCGGCCTTGCGGTGTCGTAGCCGACGAGGCGTGCGACCCAACGGTCGAAGAAGCGCGCGAAGTTGCCGGCTTTGTAATCCGCAGTCGCGAACTTGCGCTTCCACAAATACATGAACAGCGGGTCGGCTTCGTAGGGCTTGCGTTTGGCGCCAAGGTCGGCTTCGGAATGCTTCGCCTTGTCGTCGGCGGCTTGCGCGATGTTCGTGATATCCGTCAGGCGCGCCTTTTGCCCGACCCAGGCGGGGTCGGCCGCCATCTTTTGTTCGACGTCGTGTTGCAGCGTCTTGATCGGTGCGCCTGCGGCTTCGACCGCAGCGGTCTTTGCGCGGTGATCGGCTTCGGCGGCGACGACGGCGCTTTGCGCGCCACCGTGGCGTATCAACAGTTGATCGAGTTTCGATTTGTGCGTGCGCAAGAGATCGAGTGCGCGGCGCTCGGCGGCGTCGAGGTCGCCCACGACTTCATTGCGCACGAGCGCATCGAGGCGGATGAGCGCGAGGCCGCGAAAGCTGTCGGCGAGTTGCTTGCGTTGACGCTCCGCCTCTTGCGCGGCGGAGGCGAGCACCGCGGCCAAGCGGTTCTCGTTCGAGCGAACGCCGGCGATGGCGTTCTCGACTTCGGAGAGAGCGTCGCGGCTTGATACCAACATCTACTCGTCGTCCCACGAGGTGATGGCACCCGGAAGCACCGACATTGTATAGCGCGGGTCGAGTTCGCCGCGCGCCTTTGCGCCCATGATGCGGTTTTCGATGATGCCGTTGTCGCCCTTGTCGCGGGCGACGGCGTCGAACGTCGCTTGCGGCACGCGCTGCCCCCAAGCGTTGACGTTGTAGCTGCGGCCGTCTTCTTCGTTGGTGACGGGCATGGTGAGCGAGCGGCCGTCGGCGCCGATGGGTTCGAC
>JBKJZU010000129.1:0-5582 GCA_046715015.1 Micropepsaceae bacterium | reverse complement strand
AGAAAACTCCTTGCGCGCCGGTCGTTGCGCAGTTTCTATCCTACCTCATCGACCTTAGCCGCATTCGGAGAGCGCACAAATGCCTTGGCCTGAACCCGTGACATTGCGCGGCCATCACGTTGCGCTCGAGCCGCTCTCGGCGGCGCATCACGACGGGATGGTCGAGGCGACGAAGGACGGTGAGCTTTGGAAGCTTTGGTACACAAGCGTGCCGTCGCCGGACGGTATGGCGAAGGAGATCGAGCGGCGGCTTGATCTGCAGGCCAAAGGGTCGATGTTGCCGTTCGCCGTGTTGGACGGCGATGGCCGCGCGGCCGGTATGACGACGTTTATGAACATCGACGCGGCCTTCAAGCGCGTCGAAATCGGCTCGACCTGGTATGCTAAGCGCGTGCAGCGGACACCGCTCAACACCGAATGCAAGTTGATGCTGATGACGCACGCATTCGAAGTGTTGGGCTGCATCGCGGTCGAGTACCGCACATCATTCTTCAATCAGCAGAGCCGGCGCGCGATCGAGCGGCTGGGCGCGAAGCTCGACGGGATCCTACGCAGCCATCAGCGGCACAGCGACGGCTCGCTGCGCGATACGTGCGTTTACTCGATCATCGCAAACGAGTGGCCGGCGGTGAAAGCGCATCTTGCGTTTCAACTCGGCCGGCCACGGTAGGCGTCAGTTCTTCGACTGGGACTTCTCCAAGTTTTGTTTCGCCTCTTCGGCGATCTGAGCCCATTCTTTGCGCGTGCGGCATTCCTTGCGCTTGCCGAGGCGGGTGCCCGTATCGGCCTCGAGCCGCTTGCAGATAACCTCGTTCGGATCTTCAGCCGGCGGTGTCGGTTGACCTGCTTCCGGCACCTGCCCGGCCGGGGCCGCGGTCTGTCCTTCGGCGGCAGGCACCTGCTGTGCCTCCTCAGCACCGGCCGCAACGACCGACAGAAGCGCAACGGCGCAAGCGGCCGCAAAACTCATGAAACGCATGGAACCCTCGAATGTGTTTGGAGCGGCGATCCTTATCAAATTCTGGGCCCGCCGCAAACGGCCCTCTACCTCGCACGGATGACAGGGTTCATGTGCTGTGCTTAACGTAGCGGCGTCACGCCAGAGGCCCTATGACGGACAAGACGACACAAGAGGAACTGCAGCGGTATCGCGACTCCATCGACAACATCGATGCGGCGCTGATTCACCTGTTGGCAGAACGGTTCAAATGCACGCAACAAGTTGGTGCGTTGAAAGCCGCAGCCGGAATGCCCCCTGCAGATATGCAACGCGAGGCTGCGCAGATCGCACGGCTTCGCAAGCTCGCCGAAACGGCGAAACTCGATCCCGAATTCGCAGAGAAGTTCCTGAACTTCATCGTGACGGAGGTGATCCGCCACCATATCGCGCACCGGGACGGCGCGAAGACGTGACGGCGCAGCGGCTGCGTTCGTTACAATTTTAGCCGAATCGGATTCAACAGCGGTACAGTTCCCTAAGCCGGCCCTGCGATCATTCAGCGTTCTTTGCTGGGATGCGGCCGATGACCCGACGCTTTCGCTTTGCTCTTGCACTTGTTGCCGCCGCATGCGGTGCACCGGTCTTTGCCGCGCCCGTGACGAAGGAGACCGGCCCCGCGATGTGGGTCATATCGGATGCCGATACGCGCATCTATTTGTTCGGGACGTTCCACATTCTGCCCAAGGACGTGCATTGGCAGACAGAGGCTTTCAAGAAAGCCATGTCCGAGGCGACGGTGACTGCCATCGAGACCGATACCGAGAGCGCCTATGCTCGGGCATCGGTCGGCGCCATGCTGCTGGAGCACGGGGTCAACCCGTCGTGGCAAACGCTGCGCGGCGTGTTGGGCGCCGAGCGCTACGCGAAGCTTGGCGAGATCGCGAAGCGCTACGGCGTCGAGATGAAGAAGCTGCAATCCTATCGGCCGTGGCTCGTCATGATGATGCTGTCCGACAAGGTGATGCAGGCGAACGGGTTCAGCCGCGACTACGGCGTCGAACATCACGTCATCTCGCAAGCGCTGGCACAGCACGACAAGATTTTGACGATGGAAACGCCAGAGGCGCAGATCAAGGCGCTGGCCTCGCTCGACGCGCCGGAAGCGCTTGAGAGCTTCGACGTCTCGATTGCCGACCTTGCCGATCCCAAGAAGAGCGTCGAACCGCTGTTGACGGCGTGGCGCACCGGCGACGTTGCCGAGATCGACCGGCTGGGCGGCGTGGACATGCGCCGTGACGCGCCCGCTGCCTATCGCGCGCTTCTCGTCAACCGCAACGCAAATTGGATCGTGCGGCTGAGCGGTTGGATGAAGGGCAAGGGAACCTACTTCGTCGCCGTCGGTGCGGCGCACTTGGCCGGCCCCGACAGCGTTCTCGTCATGCTCGAGAAACGCGGCATCAAGGCGACCCGCGTTCAGTAAGCGGCTTACCGCGCCATTTGCCCGTTCAGCTGATCGATGAAGCCCTGCGGGATGTTCAGGCGCTGGGCCAGCATCGCGAGGTAGTCGCGCTCGCGGTCGTTCGCCTGGTCGATCACGATGGCCGACGCCGTGTACAGTTGTGCCGCAACCTCAGGTGTCGCCGCGTGTTTCGCGACATCTTCGATGTTCAACGGCTTTGCGAGTTCGCCGAGCAGAAACGCTTTTTCCTCGCCCGACAAGCCCGCCTGCTCCATCTGCCCGAAGATCTTCTGGCTCTCGGTCTGATCGACGTGTCCGTCGGCTTTCGCCGCCGCGATCATGGCGGTGAGGACCGCGGTGCCGAGCTGGTTCTGCGCCGGCGCGGAAAGCGCGTTCGAGCCGAACCCCGCTGCCGCGGCCGCGGGATTGTTCTCCGCCGATTTCATCATGTCGCCGAGGCCCGGGATGTTCGCCATCACGCCGCCCAGCGTGTCGCGCATGCCGCCTTGCGAGCGTTGGTCCGGCGGCAGTTGCGACTGTTGCTGCTGATAGCGCTGCCAAGCCTGGTAGGCGAGCGTGCCGACGAGCGCCACGCCGCCGATCTTGACCAGGCCGCCGAGCCCAGTCCTGCGCGCCAGCGCACCGCCCAGCATGCCGGCGACGAGCCCGGTCGCCATGCCGCTGTTCAGGAATTGATCGAGCATTTTCTTGGCGTCGATTGCCATCGCGCACCTCCCCGGAGCTCAAGAGCCCGAGCAGCACTAGATTGGGGGCCAGCGTCCCAAATCAATAGGGCGCCGCACAAGAACTGGCGAGGCCCAGAGTTAAACGCAAACCCGGCGGTTCAGCGCGCCGGATTGTGTTTTGCGAGGAACTCGTCCATCGCCTTCAACGTCTTGATGCGCGTCGAGGCGAAGCTGATGTTGTGGTTCTCGTCCGCAAGGCGGACGAACTCGTATGGCTTGCCGGCGGCCTTCAGAGCATCGGCCATGATCTGGCTCTGCTTGATCGGCACGACATTGTCGAGTTCACCGTGGATTAGGAGCATTGGCCCCTTGACCTTTGCCGCATGCTTTGCGGGCGAAGCCTTTGCGATCGCTGCTTTGTCGGCGGTCGGATCACCGATGTGCAAACGCCAGTAGCGTAGCGAACCGCCGCCGTACTTCCCCGACCAGAGCAGCATATCCTCAAGATCGCTCACGCCGGCACCCGCAATCGAGCAACGGTAGAGTTCCGGGGTCAGCGTAGCGCCGGCCATGGCCGCATAGCCACCGTATGACCAGCCCATGATGCAGACTTTGTTTGGGTCGGCGATCCCGTTCGACGTCAAGTACTTCACGCCGTCGCTAACATCGTCCTGCATCTTCAAGCCCCACTGCTTGCGTCCGGCAAGCGCGTGCTGAATGCCGAAGCCCGACGAGCCGCGATATTGCGGCTGTAGCACGACATATCCGCGGCTTGCGAAGAACTGCGACAACCAATCAAAGCCACCTTCGTCGCGCGCCTGTGGCCCGCCGTGCGGCAGAATGATCGCCGGGAGATTCTTGGCGCCTGTGCGGGGCACGGTCAGATACGCATCGATCTTCATCCCGTCGCGCGCCACATAAGTGAGGTGCCTCTGCTCGCCCGTGGACGCCAAATCGATCGTCGGATAACGAGCGCTCACCATCGTGATTTCGTTGCCCTTCGAATCGAACAAAAGATAAGCGCCGCCCGGCCACTTCGGCCCTTCCGCGTACAGTGCCATCTTGTTCAAGTCCTCGGACACCGACACGATGTCGATGTGGTGCCCAGGGAAGTTTGCCCCGACACGCGACTGCAGCTGTTTCCAATCGTTGTCGAAGAAAACCTGCTCCGTCATCGCACGGCTGACGCTAGCGCCGACAATCTTGCGGCCCAGCGACACGATGCCTTCAACGTCATATTTCGGGTCGGTTACGACCGGCGTGATTTGACGCGTCCGGAGATCGAACAAGCCGAGCGCCATCTTGTCACCAGGCCAATAGAAGGCATAAACCTGGTTCGGATCTGCCGCGAAGCCGACAATTTGGATGATGGATGCCGACATGCCGGTTTCCGTGACCGCTTCGAACGCTGCGGCCGGTTGCCGGTGGACCTGGTTCCAAGAGGTCGAGCCATCTAGCCGTGCGTAAATCACGAGTTCTCCGGCGACGATGTCATAGCGAAGTCTGACGTTCCCGTTTCCATCGGCACCCCAACCAGCAGTGCTGCGCGAACCGACTTCGTCGAGGACTTGGCCTTCGCCCGTCAGGACGTCTACGACGTGAACTTTTGTGTCCACGCGAAATTGGCTGCGGCTGTTCAAACCCGAACCACCGACCACGCTCGCCTCAAGCAAAACGGTGTTCGGCTTCGGTCCGCGGGTGCTAAGAATGTCGCAGCTGAACGTGGCATCCCTCAACATGCCCGCCGTCTTCAGTGGAACCGGGCTCTTGCCGTCGCGGGGGATCGACATGATGCGGCACAAATTGGTGCCCTTGATCTCATCCTCGTTGACGATGCTTTCGCTGATTTTCGCGACTTCCACGATGGAAAGCAGCAAGCGCTCGTCCGAGTGCCAAACGATACCTTGGATTATCTGCTGCTTGGCAGCGTTGATGCCACCGATCGGTTGCAACGTGGTCGCGTCGAACGTTCTGACCGACGACTGTCCCGGGGTGTTGTGGATGATGGCAAGATACTTGCCGGAGGGCGAAATGCGAACGGTCGTAACCGTGGGCAGCGAACCGAAAGCCTCCACTGGAGGGGCGGCTGCCGCCACGCCGATTAACAACGCGCTCGCCAGAGCGAACGCGGCAACAAGCAGATTCTTCAGCAAACGAGCCCCCATCACAGGTTGGTGAGCGGCGATCACGCCGTCGTTACCGGGGAACCTAACCAATTCCCGCGCTGCGGAAAAGCTGCCGATTCATGATCCAAACCGCTCCGTGATCCAGGGCACGACGACGTCCATGACCTTCTCGACGTCGGGGGCTTCGCGGGCACCGAATTCGGGTTCGAAATAGTGGCGGGCATTGGGGAAATCGACGTAGGTCTTGTCCTTGGACGCTATGGCTTGGAACATCGGCAAGGCGTCGGTCTTCGGGAATATCTCCTGATCCTTGCCTGCGTTAATAAATAGGGACGGTTCGTCGATTTGGGGAAGGTCGTGCAGCTGGTTCG
>JBKJZU010000128.1:0-3043 GCA_046715015.1 Micropepsaceae bacterium | reverse complement strand
GTTCGGCAAATACTCGAACCAACTCCGCATGGAAGCGGCCGAGTAGGAGCAAAAGAGATCTCACACGATGGCACGATGAGACGACGGCGCGCCCCAGTGGGCGCGCTTTTTGTTAGTAAGCGATCGCCATTCTATCGCCTCATTTGGCAGCTTGGCTGGCCGTATGCTGGACATTGAAGGCATCGCACGATGCGCGCTCAAATCCGGATTGGCGATCCACCGCGATCTCGGACCGGGATTGCTCGAATCTGCGTACGAAGCGTTGCTGTCAGCAGCGCTCGCGCAGCAAGGCCTGCGCGTCGAACGGCAGAAGTCCATTTCCCTAGTCTACGCGGGCATCAAGTTGGACGACGCGTTCAAAGCAGATCTGCTTGTTGAGGAGAAGCTCTTGATCGAACTGAAATCGGTCGAGAAGTTTGCTCCCGTCCACGCGAAGCAAGTGCTTACTTATCTCAGGTTGTTGAATTTGCCACTCGGTCTGCTGATGAACTTCGGAGCCGACACTTTCAAGGAAGGCGCGCGGCGAATACTCAATCCGCGTGCCGATCTTTCACAGCTTCGAATGTGGCATCCGTCGAAATCTACAATGCCGCAAGACCAAGAGAGTGCGCCGTAGGCTTCGAGCTAAGCGGCGTTCTGGGTTTCGGCGAAGCGGAGCGGCAGTGTTACCGTCACCGTGGTGCCCTGGCCGAGTTTGCTTTCGAGCGTGAACTCGCCGCCGTGGAGTTGCGTCAGCGACTTCACCAGCGCCAAGCCCAAACCCGAGCCGCCATGCGCGCGTGCCGGATCGTTCGTCGCTTGCTCGAACGGCTGGGCGAGCCTGGGCAAAATCTCGGCCGGGATGCCGACACCCGTATCGGTCACGACAAGGCGAAGGCTCTCGCCGTCCAACGTCGCTGCAACTTCGATGCGCCCGCCCTCGTCCGTGAACTTCACAGCGTTCGAAACGAGATTAAGCACAATTTGTTTGAACGCGCGCGGATCGGCGAACAGGCGCAATCCTTCGGGCTCGATGCGGGTCGACAGCGCAACGCCGCGGTTTTCCACCCGCATCGAGAGCAGCCGCACGCTTGCCTGAATCACTTCGGAGATCGAAAAGTCCTCCGGATGAAGGTCGTGCTTGCCTGCCTCGATCTTCGACATGTCGAGCAGATCGTTGATGAGATCGAGCAGCATGCCGCCCGACTCGTTGATCAGCCGGGCATACTCCGCGTACCGCTCGCTGCCGATCGGTCCGAACATCTCGCGCAGGAGAATGTCGGAAAAGCCGATGATCGCATTCAATGGCGTGCGCAGCTCGTGGCTCATGTTGGCCAGGAAGCGCGACTTCGTGTGGCTCGCAAATTCCGCCCGCTCGCGCGCGGCTTGAAGCGCTTCTTCGAAGTCCTTGTGTTCCGTGATGTCGCGCGAAATCGAGATCGCGCCAAGGAGCGCATCAGTCACGGGATCGAATGCGAAGCGCACCCGGGTCTCGCACCAAACGTATCGGCCGTCGTTGTGGCGCATGCGGTAGGTCAGCGCCGCGATTTTCCGGCTATCGTGCGCCTCCAAAAGCACGCGCTGCACCATCGCGAGGTCTTCGGGATGGACGCGCGTGTACCGCGGCTCTTTCAGGAAGACTTCGGGTTCGCAGCCCAGCAGCGCCTTCACGGCCGGCGAAACGAAGAGCGGCGTGCCGTCTTGGGCGTGCCGGATGATCATGTCGGTCGCTTCTTCGGCCACGAAGCGATAAGCGGCTTCGCGATCCTCGATCGTGCGCTGTGCTGCGACCTCGGCCGTCACTTCGCGCACCACGCCGAGGATGGCGGTAACGCGGCCGGTCTCGTCGCACTGCACGTCGCCGTAGGTGTCGAACGTACGTTCCGGCTCGTCCGGGTTCCACGAGCGCGTCCGGTATTGGAAGGGCTTGCGTTCGCGAACGGCTTTGCCGACGGCCGCGGGGACAAGAGCGCGGTCGTCCGGGTGAATCCGCTCGATCAGGAATTCGCTGCGCGGCTGCACTTCCGCAGGGTCGAGGCCGAGCATCGCATACAGACCGGGCGACCAGTGCACGATCCCGTCGGTCATTTGGTGCCGCCAATAACCGATTTTCGCCGCCCGCTCAGCCAGCGCGAAATGCGCCCCGAGTTCGAGCAACTGGACGGTCGGCTCTTGCGCGGGATTCTGCGACATAGGACCTGTTTCAAGCGACAGGATGGCAGCCTACGGCTATTGCGTAAATTTGCGTTGAGCGATGATGCCTAAGCGCAGGTTAATCGGCGTGCTCAACCGCGCTCGTGCGCCAGCCGCCAGGCATGTTCGGCAAGGAATTGGCAAGTATTCCCGAACGTCGCGGCGGTCGCCGAACTGGCATTTCCGTCCAACCCGCGCTTGTAGACCCCTTGCGCGATGGAGGCGAGGCGGAAGACCGAGAAGCTCAAATAGAACGGCCAGTCTTCGATGCGGTCGCGACCGACGCGCGCGCAGTATTTGGACACGTACGCTTGTTCGGACGGAATGCCCGTCGCCGCGTGATCGACACCGACAAGCCCGCCTTGCCGCGGGTTCTGCACGCGGTAGCCCATGCAGTTGTAGGCAAGGTCGGCGAGCGGATGACCGATCGTCGAGAGCTCCCAGTCGAGCACCGCGATCATCCGGGGCTCCGTCGGATGAAAGATCGAGTTCTCAAGCCGATAGTCGCCATGCGCGATCGAAACGCTGTCATCGTGCGGGATGTTCTTCGGCATCCATTCGATCAGCCGTTCCATGTCAGGGATGTCGTCGGTTTGCGCCGCACGGTACTGCGTGATCCAGCGCGCGATCTGCCGGTCGAAATAGTTGCCGGGCTTGCCATAGTCGCCCAAGCCGATCTTCGCGAAGTCGACCTTGTGGAGCCGCGCCAGCACGTCGTTCATGGCGTCGTAGATCGCCGTGCGCTCCACGGGCGAGAGGCCCGGAAGTTGCGGATCGCGGAAGATGCGGCCTTCCAGAAAGTCCATCACATAGAACGCCGTCCCGACGATGCTTTCGTCCTCGCACAGGACGTGCATCTTCGGCACCGGAA
>JBKJZU010000127.1:0-3695 GCA_046715015.1 Micropepsaceae bacterium | reverse complement strand
ACGTGACGCGGGCCGCTGAATTTCTGCGGGATCAATAGGGCGCGAATGGGTCGGCGACTTCTTCTAATGAGTTTGGCCGTGGCCGCCCTAGCGCGCGCCGCGATCCCGCAACCGACCGACGCCCCCGACCCTGGATTCGGCGGCGCTGTCTTGGACCCGCCACCGCGCAGCGAAAGCGGCCCGATCGGCGCCGACAGCCCGGCGCGCCTGCCGTCCGGCACGTTCGACCCGGAAGCCGCCGCAGCTGCCGAAGCAGAGGCGAATCTGCCGCCCGAAGCGGCAAGTCTCAAAAGCTACATCGACGGCATGATGTCGGGCCTGATCGCGGCCGGTGAATTCCCCGGCGCCGCGATCCTCATCATCCAAGATGGCAAAGTCGTGCTGAAATCCGGCTATGGCTTTGCCGACATACGCGCGCGCGTGCCGGTCGATCCCAATCGCACGCGCTTCCGCGTTGCCTCGATTTCGAAACTCGTGACCGCAACCGCGGCGCTGCAGGTGGTCGAGCAAGGCAAAGCCAATTTGAATGCCGACGTGAACACGTACCTGCAAACGTTCAAGATCCCCGCGAACTACCCGGAGCCGGTGACGCTCGCCAATATCTTGACCCACACCGCCGGCTTCGACGATCGCTATCTGGGACTGGGCACGCCCCTGACCGGCGCGCCGCTGCCGCTCGGCCAGTATCTCGCGCAAACCATGCCGCCGCGCGTGCACCCGCCTGGCCAAGTTCTTTCCTACTCGAACCACGCGCTGGCGCTGGTGGGTCACGTCGTCGAGAACGTCTCCGGCGAGGCATTTGGCGACTACGTCCAATCGAACATCTTCGCGCCGCTCGGCATGGAATCGTCCTCGTTCGGTATTCCCTACCCAATGCCGCAAGACATCGCCGTTCCTTACTATAAAGGCGGCGAGGAAGGCGGCTTCACGCGCGGCGAACTCGACCGCGTTCAAGCGTCGCCTGCAGGCGACCTAATCACCACGGCCGCCGACATGGCGAAGTTCATGCTCATGCACCTGAATAAGGGCGTCTACGGCGACGACGAACATCTGCTGTCCGAACCGTCGATCGAACGCATGCAGGCGCGCCACTTCACAGAAGCCGAGGGCCTGGACGGTTGGGCCTATGGCTTCGCGGAGGGCCACCGCAACGGCGTCCGCTGGATCGGTCACGACGGATCGTGGTTGGGCTTCTGCGCGCAACTCGTCATGGTGCCCGAAACGAAGAGCGGCTTTTTCGTCGTCTACAACGCCGACTGCCATTTCGCGGCGAGTGCATCGTTGCGCAAGTCGCTCTTCAACACGTTGTGGCCCTCAAAGGGCGACATAGTGGCGGAGCCAAGTCCGGACGCCGAAGTGCGCGCGCAAAGCGTCGCGGGCACCTATATGGCGGTGCGCCGAGCGCGCGCCGACTTCACGGCGATGGCCGCCGCCGCGTCGCAGTTGACGGTCAAACCAGCTGGCGACGGCAAGTTGCTGGTGAATTGGCCCGTTATCGGTCACGACATCGTCTTCCTTCCGCGCGCCGACGGCACGTGGATCAATCCGGACTATCAGCTGAAGGCCGCAGCCGTCGCCAGCCCGCAGGGGCCGCCGATGCGCTTCGCGATCGAGGCCGACGTTTTCGACCGCGTCGCCGGTTCGAACGAATGGGCCATCTGGTCGGTCGCTCTCGGCGGCGTCGTCCTCGTCTGCGTCATCGCCTTATGGAGTTGGCTAACGGGTGCACTCAGTCGTCAGGTCCTCGGCGAACCGCAAGCCGTCATGAAATTCTGGCCCCGCTTCACGGGCTTTGTAGCCGCGGGCCTGGTGCTCGGCTTCCTGACCGCGATGGCATCAGTGCTTGCACAACCGGCGCCGCTCGCCATCTTGCACGGTCCGACGCCGGCGTTGACGGCGCTTCTCGCGATGCCCGTTGCCGTCGCTCTGCTCGCGGTCCCGATGATCGTTTGGAGCGTCTCAGGTTTCGGCGACGGCACGCGCGCGCGCCTGGCCCAAGTCGGCTATGCCCTGCTGACGATCGCAATCCTCGTCTTCCTGGCGTTCGCGTGGCAGTGGGGCGTCCACCCGTTCGCACTCACGCGTTGACGGTGAGGCCTTCGGTTCCTGCTTCTTGCGGATGCTCGCGCAAGAAGTCGGCTTTGATCATGTGCGAATCTCTGCGGCTCAAGTCGTGACTGAAACCCGGCGGTGCGAAGAAGTATCGCAGCCGGTCTGAGAGCGGCACGCCGGTTCCGGTCACATCACGCAGGATGCCCCAGTATTCGCCGAGCGCGACAGCAAACGGGTTGTAGGTTTCGATGTTCTTCACCAGCCCGAACACCGGCTTGTCCCGATCAAGCTCCGGCACGAACGTCCCGAACAATTTGTCCCAGACGATCAGCGTGCCGGCGTAGTTGGCATCGAGATAGCGCGGATTGCGTGCGTGATGCACGCGGTGGTGCGACGGCGTGTTGAACACCGCCTCGATCCACGGATGCAGCCGTCCGACGGACTCCGTGTGCAGAAAGAACTGATAAAGAAGATTCAGCGACGCGCAGAACGCAATCAATGCCGGATGAAATCCGATCCAGGCAAGCGGCGCGGCGAGTAGCACGAGACCGGATAGGGTTCCCGTCCAGGGCTGACGAAGCGCCGTCGAGAAATTGTAGTATTCGCTCGAGTGATGCACCACATGCGCAGCCCAAAACCAGCGCGATCGATGCTGAATCCGGTGCGACCAATAGAATCGCAGATCGTCGAGAACGAAGCAGACGATAAAGGCCCACCATTCGAACCCGATGGTCGTCAACCGGTTCTCGTACGCCCACAGCACGACGCCCGCGCCCAATGTCGCCAGCAGGAGCGGCACGACGAGGCTGCCGATCCCCATGATCAGGCTTGTGTGCGTGTCTTCGCGCCGGAAGTGCCCGCTGATCGCGCCGCGTCGCACGAGATAACCCTCGCCCAGCAGGAACGCGATGTAGAGCGGTGCTGCCAACTCGTGCAGGCGAGGCATGGTCAGGATCGTGGGCAGGTCCATCGGGACGACGTTTTAGACTTTCGGCTTCGCATCCCGCAAGCGCCGGCGCGGCTGCGTGCGAACCTGCGTTTCGGGGGCGGCCGATTGGATCTCCGCACGGATCTCCGATCGCTTTTCGTGAATGCTGGCAATCGCGAGCCCCATCGGCACGCCGACGTCGACAAGCACCGCCTCGCCAAGCTGCAGACTGGACTCGACGGTTTCGGGCACGGCATCCGTCGCGCCCAGCCGGTAGAGTTCGCCCGCATGGTCGGCGTCGCGCGCCCGCACGATGATCTGCAGATCGGCGCGTTCCGCCCGCGCGACTGCGACAACTTCGCTGGCAGCCTTCGGCGCGTCCATCGTCAGCACCAGCGCGCGGGCCGTCGCGATGCCACACCGGCGAAGGAACTCGATCTGCTTCACGTTGCCATAGTAGACGTCGTGCCCCTCGTCGCGCGCCCGCGCGACGGCTTGCGCATTCGAATCTACCGTCAAGAACGGAATGTCGTGTGCCTTCAAGAGTCCGGCGATCACCCGGCCGACGCGGCCGAATCCCGCGATAATGACGCGCGGCCCCGAATCGTCCGGCACCTGGATCAACGTTGCCGGATGGGGTTCGACCGCGGAGCTCAACTGTTTCTCAAGCGACTTGCCGATCGTTTGCAGGAACGGGATCACCGCCATCGTGAGC
>JBKJZU010000126.1:0-4287 GCA_046715015.1 Micropepsaceae bacterium | reverse complement strand
GCTCAGCGCGGAGCGCGGCGAGACGCGGTGGACCTTGGGCCGGGGTCGTGGTTTCAGCGAAGGATTGGAATTTGGTTTGGTGCAGCATGAGGGGGAACCTATTCGGCTGCGGCGCGGCTCTCAAGGCCGGTCACGTGGATTTGGCGGTAGGCCGCGGGCGTGACGCCGAAACGGCGGTTGAAAGCCCGGATTAGATGATCGGGACCGGAGAAGCCGGCCCGGGCCGCGACCGTCGTGAGGTCGAGCTTGCCCTCGTCCAGCCAGCGGCGGGCCGCATCGAGGCGGATGGACTCGACGAACTTCGCCGGCGACATGCTGAGTTCGCCCTGCATGTGGCGATGGAACGAGCGCTGGCTCATGGCGGCGCGGGCAGCCAGCGTTTCGACGTCGAGCGCCTTTGTCAGATTCGCCTCAACCCAGCTTGCAAGGCTCGCGAGCTTGTCGTCCTTGACGTCCTGCGCGTTCAAGGCAGCGGAGAACTGCGTCTGATGTCCGGGCCTGCGCATGTAGACGACGAGGCGGCGGGCAATCGCCATTGCGATGTCGCGGCCGTGGTCCTCTTCGACGATGGCAAGCGCCATATCTATGCCGGTGGTGACGCCGGCAGACGTCCAGCACTTGCCATCGGTGACGTAGATCGACTCCCCGTCGACGTTCAGTTCCGGGAACGCGCGCTTCAAGTTGTCAGTGGCGCTCCAATGGGTTGCGGCGTTGCGGCCGTTCAATAGGCCCGTCGAGGCCAGCAAGAACGCGCCGGAGCAGACGGAGCAAGCGCGCTTCGCTGCGCGGGCGGCTTCATTGATCCAGCGCGTCAACTGCTTGTCGCGCAGTGCGGCGCGGATCGGTTCGTTCTCGCCACCGGGGCAGATGAGTGTGTCGACCGACTTTGCCGGGACCGCGCGTAGGCTGTCCGCATGAAGGGCGAAGCCTGCGGACGTTGAAACTGCGCCAGGCTTGGTCGCGACGAATTTGATCCGATAGGCTTCACGGCCCAGCGATTGGTTCGCGCTGCCGAACACTTGTGCCGGACCCACAGCGTCGAGCGATTGGAGCCCGGCGAAGATCGGGATTGCAACGATATGAGGCTTTGGCATCGGACAGGCCTTGGCAGGAAAGATCGATTATTTGTCATTTATGCCAAATGCCACTCATGCTAGCAAGAGGCCAACAGAAGGAGCCTACCCATGACCACACCGTTTCACGTCGGTTTTTTGCTCTATCCGCATTTGACGCAACTCGACCTAACCGGACCGGCACAATTCCTGGCGCGAGCTCCTGGTGTGAAGGCACACTACATCTGGAAGACCGTCGGACCGGTTTCGTCGGATGCGGGGCTTTCATTGATGTCGACGACGACGTTCAAGGATTGTCCGCAGCTCGATCTCATTTGCATTCCGGGCGGCGCGGGACAAGTTGCCTTGATGACGGACGAGGAGACACTCGGTTTCGTACGGGCACAGGGCGAGAAGGCGAAGTACGTCACGTCGGTCTGCACAGGCTCGCTCGTGCTCGGCGCGGCGGGACTGTTGAAGGGCTACAAATCTGCGTGCCACTGGATGTGGCGCGACTACTTGACGGCGTTCGGCGCAATTCCGGTGAACGCGCGCGTGGTCAAGGATCGCAACCGCATCTCTGGCGGCGGGGTGACGGCAGGCATCGACTTTGCATTGACGGTCGTGGCCGAGGTGTGGGGCGAGGAGGTCGCGAAGCAGATGCAGCTCGGCTTTGAGTACGACCCGCAGCCACCGTTCGACTGCGGATCGCCGGAGAAGGCGGGGCCGGAGCGTGTTGCGATCGCGAAGAAGCAACTGCAAGGTTTGTTGTCGGAACGGGAGATCATTGTTGCGCAAGCAGCAGCGCGTTTAAGGGAAGGTGTGGGATGAGCGCTCGGACGCTACAATTTCAGTTCGTGCGGTTCGCCGTGGTCTTGACGTTGGCGGCCTGGTTGGTGATCAACGCTTCAATGTCAGCGTGATCCAACCTTCAAGGGCGCTGCGCCGGACCAGGCGCAGGCTTTGCGCGCGTGCCATGGCGCAAACCGCGTTCGCTTGTTCGTCGAGCAGGCCGGAGAGGATTGCGTGGCCGCCTTTGGCGAGGTTTCCCTTGATTCCCGGAAGCAGTTTCATCAGCGGACCGACAAGGATGTTCGCAAAGATCAGATCGTAGGGGGCGCGCTCTGCGATCAGCGGTGCGCGGAAGCCGTTTGCGGTGGCGACGCGCATGTATGGCGCGGCGCGGTTCAGCTTTGCGTTTTCGACGGTCTTGGCGGTGGCGAGCGGATCGATGTCGGTGGCGACTGCGGGGCGGTGCGTGAGGCGCGCGAACGCCATCGCAAGGACGCCGGTGCCGCAGCCCAGATCCAGCGCGTTTTTGAACGTTCGCCGTTTCGCGAGACTTTCGAACGCGAGCAGGCAGCCGCGGGTCGTGCCGTGGTGGCCGGTGCCGAACGCGTATGACGCTTCGATCTTTAAGCCAATCGCGTTTGGCGGCACGCGGCTTGCCGTGTGGTCGCCGTGAAGGAAGAAGCGGCCTGTCGTGACCGGCGGCAGGCCTTCGAGTGCGCGGGCTACCCAGTTTTCGCCTTCGATGGGGATTACGCGCATGGTGACGCCGAAGCGAGTCAGCAGGTCGCCTTCGTCTGGTTGGTCCATGAAGAAGGCTTCGACTTCCCACAACCCACGTTCGCCCAGTTCGAAGGCGGAGACGACGGACGTCGGTTCGAGAAGTTCGAGCGCGTCGCTTAGCGTTTGCGCATCGCGTTTCGGGAGGACGGCGCGGGCTTTCCAGCAAACGGGCATCTCAAGCGCGGGCCAGGAAGTTCGCGATGACGCGTTTTTCGCCAGCCTTGTCGAAGCTAACGGTCAGCTTGTTGCCGTCGATCGCGGTGACGCGGCCATAGCCGAACTTTTGGTGGAAAACGCGCTCGCCGCGCCGGTAGGTCTCAGCATCGGGATCGGAGGTGGCGACGAGTTCAGCGTGTGCCTCGATCGCAGGACGAGAGCCGAAGGTTTCGCCGCGACGGGCTTGAGCGCGCTGCCAACCCGGCGAGGTGTAGCCGGAATCGAAGATGGGCGCGGTCGACAGGTTCGAGTTGCCGTAGGGCAGGCCAGGATCGCTTTCGAGGACGATGGCATCGGGCGGCAGTTCGGCAATAAAGCGTGAGGGCATCGCCGATTGCCACATGCCGTGGACGCGGCGGTTCGCGGCGTAGGAAATTTTTGCTCGTTGGCGGGCACGGGTGAGGCCGACATAGGCAAGTCGGCGTTCTTCTTCCAAGCCTTGCAAACCATTTTCATCGAGCGTGCGTTGGCTCGGGAACAGGCCTTCTTCCCAACCCGGAAGATAGACTGTCGGGAACTCGAGACCCTTGGCGCCGTGCAACGTCATGATTGTGACTTTGTCGGTCGTGTCGGACTGCTCGATCTCCATGACCAGGGAGACGTGTTCGAGGAAGCTCTCGACGGTTTCGAACTCTTCTATCGAGCGCACGAGTTCTTTCAGGTTTTCGAGTCGGCCGGGTGCCTCGGCCGAACGGTCGGCCTGCCACATCGCCGTGTAGCCGCTTTCGTCGAGCACCATTTCGGCGAGTTCGATGTGGCTGAGCGCGGTTGCTTGGTCGCTCCAACGTTTGAAGCTCTGCACGAGATCACGCATGGCCGAGCGGGCGCGGGCGGGCAGCTCGTCGGTTTGGATGAGCGCGTCGGCGGCGGCAAATAGCGGCTTCTTCAGCGCGCGGGCCATTTTGTGAACGGATTGGAGAGCGACATCGCCGAGGCCGCGCTTCGGCTTGTTGAAGATGCGCTCGAAGGCGAGGTCGTCGTTGGGTTGAACAACGACGCGCAGATAAGCAAGTGCGTCGCGAATTTCCTGGCGCTCGTAGAAGCGGGGCCCGCCGACGACGCGGTAGGGAATGCCAAGCTGCACGAAGCGTTCTTCGAATGCGCGCATCTGGAACGAGGCGCGGACGAGGATCGCGATGTCACTGATCTTCTGTCGGTTGCGCGCGACTTGTTCGATGTCGTCGGCGATTTGACGCGCTTCCTCTTCAGCGTCCCAAACACCACGGACGGAGACGCGCTCGCCTTCGCCGAGTTCGGTCCACAGCGTTTTGCCGAGGCGGCTTTTGTTGGCGGCGATGAGTCCGGAAGCCGCCGCCAGGATGTGCGGCGTCGAGCGGTAGTTGCGCTCCAAACGGATGATCTTCGCGCCGGGAAAGTCGCGTTCGAAGCGCAGGATGTTGTCGACCTCGGCGCCACGCCAGCCGTAAATCGATTGGTCGTCGGCGCC
>JBKJZU010000125.1:0-2589 GCA_046715015.1 Micropepsaceae bacterium | reverse complement strand
CAAATTGCTGCCAGCCTTTGCGATCACAACGTCTCGCGGCGGTTGATGGCCGTGCCGCAACCGCTTCCGTTTGTTGTTCGTACCTGATCGAACTGATAAAATCGCTCTGTCGGGATCATAGTCCATGCCTACGCCGCAACCACGTCGCACCATCAGCGCTTCGGCCGGTTTTGCCGCTGCACGTGGATTCTGCGCAGCGCTTGCGGTCGTGGGTCTTGTCGCGGCTTGCATCACCGGCGCCCCTGCCGCCAACAACAGCGTCCAGGGCGGGCAGAAGAAGGAACCGGGCGGTTTCGAGAGCGCGGCGCCCTATGCGATCCTGATCGACGGCGAAAGCGGCAGCGTGCTCTATGAGAAGAACGCCGACCAGCTGGCGGCGCCCTCCAGCATGCTGAAGTTGATGACCGCGGAAGTCGTCTTCAACGAACTGAAGAAGGGGACGATCAAGGCCACCGATGAATACCGCGTAAGCGAATTTGCGTGGCGGCGCGGCGGAGCACCGGCCGGCGGCTCCACCATGTTCGCCGCACTGAAGAGCCAGGTGAAGGTCGAGGATCTGCTGCGCGGACTTGCAGTCATGAGCGGCAACGACTCCAGCATCATTCTGGCGGAGGGCATTGCCGGCAACGAGCGCGCCTTCACCGAGATGATGACCAAGCGCGCGCGAGAGCTAGGCCTGACGCAGGCGACGTTCGGCAACTCCAGCGGCATCTCCGATCCCGACAACAAGATGACGGTACGCGAACTCGCAAAGCTTGCCCGCCACATCGTCAGGAACCATCCGGAGTATTATCCGCTGTTCTCCGAGCGCGAATTCACCTGGAACAAGATCCGGCAGCAGAATCGTAATCCGCTGCTCAACCTCATGCCCGGTGCGGACGGTTTCAAGACCGGCCACACCAAGGAAGGGCAGTACGGCATGGTTGCCTCGGTGCTGCAGAACGGCCTGCGGCTGATCGCCGTCGTCAACGGCATGAACGATCCGGATGACCGCCTGACCGAATCGAAGAAGATTCTCGACTGGGGATATCGCAACTTCGAGGCGCGGCCGCTGTTTCGCGCGGACCAGACCGTGGGCACCGCCAAGGTTTTCGGCGGCGAGAGTTCGTCGGTCGGACTGAAGAGTCCGACACCGATCCGGTTGATGGTTCAGCGCAACGGCAGTGACAAGATTCTTGCACGGATCGTCTACACCGGTCCGGTGCGTGCGCCGATCGAGGCGGGGCAAAGGATCGGCATGGTGAAGGTTTGGCGCGGCGATACCGTTGCGCTCGAGGCGCCGCTGTACGCAGAGGCGCCCGTCGCCAGGGGCTCGATGACACAGAAGGCGTTCGACACGGCAGGCGAGATGATGATCGGCTGGTTGCGGGCGGGCGCCGAAAAGGCTCTCACCAAGGAACCGAAGGCGCCTAAAGCTCAATGATCGCAATTCCCAACTCAAACCGCGGCCGCTTCATCAGCTTCGAAGGCGGCGAGGGGTCGGGCAAGTCCACCCAGATCAAACGGCTTGCCGATAATCTCGCCGGCAAGGGCGTCCGTCCGCTCGTCACGCGTGAGCCCGGCGGCTCGCCCGGCGCCGAGATCGTGCGGCACCTGGTTCTCTCCGGCGTCGGCAAGCTCCTCGGCGCCAGCGGCGAAGCGCTGCTGTTTGCCGCCGCACGCGATGATCACGTGCATAGCCTGATCGCGCCGGCGCTGAAGCAGGGGCAATGGGTACTGTGCGACCGTTTCACCGATTCGACGCGCGTCTATCAGGGCAAGCTCGGCTCCGCCGACATCAGCCTGATCCGGGCGATGGAGCGCGTGACGATCGGTGAACTCAAACCTGACCTGACCGTCATCCTCGACGTTCCCGCCGAAGTTGGCCTTGCGCGGGCAGCAAAGCGCCGCGGCGAGGCCGCGCCCGATCGCTTCGAGGCGGAGGACATCAACTTCCACCGTCGCCTGCGCGATGCCTACCGACAGGTTGCCAACGACGAGCCCGACCGCTGCGTGCTCATCGACGCCACCCAGGACGTCGAAGCGATTGCCAGGCGCGTGTGGAGCGTCGTCGGATCGCGGTTCATCGAACTGCGCGAGGCGCAGACGCTCGAGACCAGCAGCGCATGAGCAAGAAGGGAGAGGAGCCCCGGTTCACCGCGCGCCTGCCGCGCGAGACCGTATCGCTCTACGGCCATCGTGAGGCCGAGGCGGTGCTGCTCGATGCGTATCGCGGCGGCCACTGCCCGCACGCCTGGCTGATCGGCGGCCCGCACGGCATCGGCAAGGCAACGCTGGCGTTCCGTTTTGCGCGTTTCGTGCTGGCCTATCCGCTTCCTTCCGCGCCGGCCGTGCGGAGCGCAACCTCGCTTGAAGTCGATGCCGCGCATCCGGCAGCGCGCCGGATCGCCGCGGCCACCCATGGCGGCCTGCTGGTACTCGAGCGAACCCTGAACGACCGCGGCGTGCTCAGAACCGAAATCGCTGTCGGCGACGCGCGTGAAACCGTGTCGTTCTTCGGTTCGACCTCGGCCGAGGGCGGCTGGCGCGTTTGTATCGTCGATACGGCCGATGAGCTGAATGCCAACTCGGCAAACGCCCTGCTGAAGG
>JBKJZU010000124.1:0-5157 GCA_046715015.1 Micropepsaceae bacterium | reverse complement strand
GCGCAGCCTTCGAGCTACCCCGGTGTCAAAGCCCCGACAACGAGCCCAAGCACCGCGGAGCCGTCAGTCACGCAGCCGTCAGGCACATCGTTCCCCGTGGCACCCGCTCTCACGCCGGCGAAGCCGGCGGTGAGCAGCCATCCGGGCGTCGCTCAAACGCCCGCCACGCCGAAGTCGAGCGCGCCGTTGACGCCTGCCTCACCCGCGACGACGACAGCACAGCCGCCCCGTCAGGGTCCCATCCCGGTGTTCCATGTCGCCTTCTTTGAGGGCAAATCGAATCTGACGTCGGATGCGATGAACGCGCTGGCCTCGGCCGCAAGCCAGGTCAAGCAAATGAGCCGCCCTGCAAAGATCCGCGCCGTCGCGCTCGGGCCCAAGGAAGCCGACGAAACCTGGAATCGCCGTCGCTTGGCGATCGAGGATGAACTCGTGCGCCAGGGCGTTCCGCGCAGCCAGATCACCACGGCGCGCGCCGGGTCGCAGTTGCTCATCACGATCCGGCCGGCCAACACGCCGGCGCCCGCCAGCACCGGCAAGCGGGCTACACTGGAGTTGGATTCGGTGAAAGACCCGATGATGGGCGACTACTAGGGCGCGCGTTTTCGTTTGAGATAGACGTAGAACGCGCCGCCGCCGCCGTGCTTCTGATGCGCGGACTGCACGCCCGTAACGAGCGCGCGCAACTCTTCCAGCCAGAGCGGTACAAGTGTGCGAAGCACGCCGGCCTTCGACCGCTCCGGCATGACGAACCGGCGACTGCTTTCTTCGCGGGCAGCGGGCGAACCCTTGCCGGTGATCACGAGCACACAGCGATTGCCGAGTTCATGCCCGCGCCGCACGAACGTGACGAGCCGTGTGTGCGCTTGCGCCTGCGTCATGCCGTGCAAATCGATTGTCGCATCCGGTTCGATCTTGCCCCGGCGCAGCCTCTCGGCCGTCGCGCCGTCGACGCCAAACGCTGGGGCAGGTCGCTTAACCGGTTGAGGCGCAACGGTCCGCACCGGCGCATCGACGGTCTTGGATCGGACCGCAGGCTTCGCCTCTGCAGCGGGTTTCGGCTTCGCCACACGCGCGCGCGGCTTGCGCACGTCGCGCGTCACATGCTCCCACAATTCGCGCTCGTCCTCGCGAAGATCGCGCTTGCGTCCCATGTGAGTCAGTTGGCCCGCGCTGCAACAGCCTTCGGCAGCAATACCGTCAGCCGCCCTTTGTGCGCCATGCGCCCGGCGATCTCTTCCGCCCGCTTGCCCGCACCCCAATAGACGTCGCCGCGCACCGGCCCGCGAATGGCACCGCCCGTATCCTGCGCCACGACCAAGCGGCGGAACACGACATCGGGCCCGCTCTCGGCGGGCGCCGTTGCATCGATCCACATCGGCGCGCCGAGCCCGTGAAACTTGAGATCGACGGCGAGGCTCGCCTCCGGCGTCAGCCCCAAACTCTGCGCGCCGTCCGCGCCCAGCGCCGGATCGGCAATCGGCCGCTCTTTGAAAAACACAAACGAGGCGTTCTCGCCCATCAGCGGCTCGGCTTTTGAAGGATTGGCAAGCAACCAGCTGCGAATGCGCTGCATCGACATGTCTTCGCGCCGGACTTCGCCCCGGTCGATAAGCACGCGCCCGACCGCCGTATAGGGATGCCCGTTCTGCCCGTCATAGGCGACGCGAATGACCTCGCCGTTCGCAAACTTCACGCGGCCGGAGCCCTGGATCTGCAGGAAGAATGCGCCGACCGGATCGTCGACATAAGCGATGACGTTCGACCGCCCGCCCAATCCCGACGACACGATCTGCCCTCGCGTCGGATAGGGGACCAGCTTCGCGTCATCGACGCGCCCGGCAATCCGCTCGCCCTTCATCGCGGGACGAAAAGCGCCAAGATCGACCGAAACGAGATCGCTGGGACGCGTGTAGAGCGGCGTCGTGAATTTGCCCCCAGCCGTTCTGCTGCCCGTCAACTCAGGCTCGTAGTACCCGGTGAAAAGCCCGACCTCTTCGTCGCGATTCGAGACGACGACGGGTTCGAACCACGCTTCGAAGAACTGCCGCGCGTTTGGCGGCGCTTGAAGTGCGGCATTGCACGCGCCACGCCATTCGCCGACGGTGCCGTACGCTGCGACGCCGCCGAACGCGTCGCCGTCCTTACGCTTCACCAATCGTTTGCAGGAGGCGGAGAATGCGTTGAGCGCCGCCTTCGGATCGCCAGCCGACCAACCGTCGAGCTTTGCAAAACTGGACCGCTCGAATCGAATCTCGTCCGCCGGTTTCTCGCCGATCACGTTGTTGAGCGGCGCACAAGCTGCCGTCAGAATCAGTATTGCTGCGCTGGCCGCACGAGAAAGGCGCATGAACGTTTCGCGCCTAAACGGCTGCCGTGGCGACAAGCTTCCAGTTCGGATCGCCCGAGCGCGTATCGCGCGCGAACGTCCAAACGTCGGTAACCTCGCGTACGACGCCGGCCGCACCGTCGATGACGGCGCCCGCCGCATCGCGCGTCGCGCTGATCAGTTCGCTGACGAAGCGCACGGTCACTTCCGCAAGGCGGCCGCGCAAGCCCGCATCGGCAAGGCTCGTCTGCTTCAAACCGACAAACGAGAAATCGATTTTGTGGCCGGCCTTTTCGCGTTCGCTGATCGCAGCCTCGAAGCTCGCGTAAACCTCGTCGCCCAACAACGGCTTCAGCGCTTTGCGATCGCCGTCCGCATAGGCGCGCGCGATCATTTCATGCGCGACCTTTGCCCCGCTCACGAATTCATCAGGATCGAAACCGCCGTCGGCTTCGCGAATTTGCTCGACGCCGCGCGCCAATGCCGATCCCGGCGCAACGTTAGCCATCACGCTATCGCGCACCACCGGCCGCGGCGGCATCTCGCGCGGCCGCGGGAGCGGTACGACGTTGTCCTCTTTGGCAGCGGTGGGCCGGCGCGTTTCCACGCGGCGCGGATCATAGGGCGGCTGCTGTTCGTTCCCGGTGCGCTTGCCCAGAACCGAGAACAAGCGGAAGAACACGAAGGCGGCAAAAGCCGCCAGGATCATCAATTCCAAGACCGTTCCGGTCATCGACCCAATCCATTTCCGGGAGAGCACACGACCCAATCTTTTTGCCGCATGGGCCCCTTCGGCAGGTGGGCCACAAACGGCGTGCGCTTGGGGATAAACCCTACAGCCACAATCCTTTCCGGTCCATAGCGCCCGTCGAAAGTACGGGCCTGGGTGGTGTTCAATTTCGGTGCAACGCCCATATGAACCCAGACAATTGCTTGTACGTGGCCGCAAAGCCGTGATAGCCACCCGCCCGCACAAGACTGCGCCATTTGCGTAAGATTTCCTCAAGGATAAACGATGACTGACACGCCCACGAACGGCACCCTCCCGCCGGAACAAATGGATGCAGGCGCCGCCGCGCAGATCCAGGTCCTCGCCCAATACGTTAAAGACTTGTCATTTGAGAACCCGGCCGCACCGATGAGCCTGCAGGGCCAAAAGCCCGCGCTCGAAGTCGCCGTGGATGTTCAAGCTCGCGGTCTCGGCATCGACCAATACGAAGTTTCCATTCGCATCCGCGCCGACGCGAAAGCTGCGACGCAAACGATCTTCGTGTGCGAAGTGGTCTATGCCGGCGTCTTCGTGTTGAAGAACATCGCACAAGAAAACATCCAGCCGATCCTTCTGATCGAATGCCCGCGCCAGCTGTTCCCGTTCGCGCGCCGCGTCGTCGCCGACACGACACGCGACGGCGGCTTCCCGCCCTTGATGCTCGACCCGATCGATTTCATGACGCTCTACCGCGCGCAACTCGCGCAGCAAAAGGCGCAAGCGCCGCAAGCCGCGGTCTAGCTAGTTCCGCCAAATCGCACCAGCGCCGAGGCCTGCGATCGCGGCCTCGTGCTCGAAGAGTTCATCCATGGTGATTTGCGCAGGCAGCGGCTTTGGCCGCGGCGGGATCGGCAAGTGCGTGACCTTGGCGCCATTGCCCGCAGCAGCATCGGCCGCGACGAGTTCGAGCGCAGCCTGCCGCCCGCCCGAAAGCTCTAAATAAACCTGTGCCAACAACTCCACGTCGAGCAGCGCGCCGTGCCCCTTCGTCTTGCGTTCGTCGAGCGCAATGTTGAAGCGTTTACAAAGCGCATCCAACGACGCGGGCGACCCCGGAAACTTCCGCCGCGCAATTAGCATCGTGTCGATCGCGCGGTCCGGATCGAGCTTCGCCTTCGCGGCGCGCGCAAGTTCCGAGTTCAAGAACTTGAGATCGAACTCAGCGTTGTGAATGACAAGCGGACTGTCGGCGATGAATTCCAAGAACCCATCGACCGCGTCCGCAAACAGCGGCTTGTCGACCAAGAACTCCGTCGAAAGATTCGAGATACGCCGCGATTCTTCCGGCACGTCGCGCTCGGGGTTCAGATACGTGTGATAGCGCGCGCCGGTCGGTGTGCCGTTGTGCAGTTCGAGGCAGCCGATCTCGATGATCCGGTGCCCCTGCGCCGGATCAAGTCCCGTCGTCTCCGTGTCCAGTACGATCTCGCGCATGTGCCTGATTCGCAGTCCAAATCTTGCCCGAACGATGCTTCAGCGCTTCGATGATCGCAACGACCTGGCGCTCTGCGTGCTCAAGCCCGCGTGAACTATCAACAACAAAGTCGGCCCGCCGGCGCTTCTCCGCATCGCTCACTTGTTTCTTCACGATGAGGTCGAACTTTTCCGCCGTCATCCCCGGCCGCGCCATCACACGCTCACGCTGCATTTCCGCGGGCGCGGAGACGACGACGACAACGTCCACCCGCTTTTCGCCGCCGGTCTCAAACAACAGCGGCACGTCAATCACGGCCATCGCAGCACCCGATGAAGCAGCACGCGCAAGGAAATCGCGCTGCGCAACGCCGACCAATGGATGCACGACAGCTTCGAGTGCCTTCAGCGCCACGGGCTTGCCCAGGACCGCGCGACCCAACACGTCGCGATCGACCCGCCCATCGATGACGGCTTCGGGAAACAGCGCCTGGATAGGCCCGACCGCGAGACCGCCTTTGTCATACAGGAAATGCACGGTCGCATCGGAGTCGCAGACCGGAACGCCGTGCCGCGCGAACATCTTCGCGGGCTCGGTCTTGCCCATACCGATCGAACCCGTGAGCCCGATGATCAACATCAGCGC
>JBKJZU010000123.1:0-5486 GCA_046715015.1 Micropepsaceae bacterium | reverse complement strand
CTTTCAGTGCATTGCCCATATTGTTATAGGAATCTGCGAGGTCGGGCTTGAGCGAAATAGCGCGCTTGTATGCGGCGACGGCGTTTTCCGGCTCGTTCGCCTCGAATAGCGCCCGACCCAACAAGTTATGGCTTTCCGCCTTGTCGGGTTTCAACGTCAGCGACTTGCGCAACGCTTCCAGCGCCAACTCGGGTTTCTTCTGATCGACGTAGATGGCGCCAAGATAAGAGAGCGCATCCGCGTTCTGCGGCTCGAGCTTGAAGACCTGCTGCACGGTCGCAAGCGCTTCGTCGTATTTCTTGAGGTCCTTCTGCGCGAGGATGAGGTTGTTCAATGCCTCGACATACATGGGCTTCAGTTCGACCGCGCGCCGATAGGCGATTTCCGCATCGGCGTGCCGTTCCATGTCGCGTAGAACGCTGCCAAGATTGTTGTGCGCCTCGGCGTAGGTGGGATTGATCGCAAGCGCACGGCGGTACTCGGTCTCCGCCTCCTCGTAGCGCTTCAATTGACGAAGTGCATTCGCCCGGTTGCTGATCGCCTCGGCAAAGCGCGGCCTCAGGGCAATCGCATTGTCGTAGTGGCGGATCGCGGTCTCATAATCGGCGATGTCGAAGTAGGCGATGCCCAGATTGTTGTGCGCGTCCGCGGCGTCTGCTTTCAGCACAATCGCCTTTTGCCCGTGCTCGATCGCCTTCTGCGGTTGCCCCAGGCGCCGGTACATCTCGGCGATGTTCGCTTGATAGATGTGGACGTTCGGATTGACACTGAGCGCGCGCGCGATCAACTGAACCGCAAGCGGCATTTTTCCGGCCTGATAGGCCAAAATCGCAAGCTGGTGCAACGCTTCCGTGTCGTTCGGCCGTTGTTGCAGGATCTGCCGCAAAACGCCTTCGGCTTGGGCCAGTCGCCCGGCCTGCTGATGCTGCGCTGCAAGTTTCAGCGCTTGCGCGGGGCTCATCCGTTGGCCGGAAGCGGGGGTGTTCACGGGTTGGGCTTTGTTCATTGTTCTGTCCGTGTTGGAAGTCTTGGGGGTCAAGCGAGGAGGCGTTCGCCGATACGTTGCACCACGCTATCCCACGCACCCGGTTGCGGCTGACGCACGAGTTGGAGCGTCGGATACCAGGGCGAGTCCGTCCGCTTGTCGAGCCAGCGCCATTCGCCGGCGTGAGAGAGCATCACGAACGCGGGCTTGCCCATCGCGCCGGCCAGATGCGCGACCGCGGAATCGATCGTGACCACGCAATCGAGACCGGCGATCACGGCCGCAGTATCGCTGAAATCCCTGATTTCGCTTGAGGCGTCCAGCACGCGCGCGCGCGCCGGATGCTTCGCCAATTGCTCTTGGCCCTGACCAAGCTGCAGCGAAACGGGCAGAACGTTTTCCATTTGAAGCAGCAGCGTCAACGCGCCGAGACCGACCGACCGCACGCGGTCGTTCGGATGTGCCGGGCGACCTTGCCAAACGAAGCCGACCTTCTTGCGCCCCTGCGCCGCCGCATCCAGCCGTGCACGCCACGCCGCAGCCTTCGTGGGCTCCGCTGTCAGGTAGGGCACTTTGGCGGGGATGGTCTCCAACGTCGTCCCGAACACCATCGGCAAGCTGGAGATCGCGATTTGATAGTGAAACGGGGGCAAGTTCTCCCAACGCTCATGAGTCTCGTAAGCCTCGCCGGCGACGCGAGCTATGACGCTGCTGATCTCAGGCCCGCTACCGATCACGACGGCGGCGACGCGCTGGCGCACCATCGGCAGGTACCGCGCGAACTGGAAGCAATCGCCGAACCCCTGCTCGCAAATCACGAGCAATCGGCTCGATTTCAGCGGCATGCCGTTCCAGTTTGGCTGCTTGAATTTCGGCAGAATGTCCTTCGTGTTGGCAAGCTTGTAGCGCCACTCGTATTCGCTCCACCCAGCGCGAAACTCGCCCTTCATCAGCAGCGCGTGCGCAAGGCCCAAATGCGCCCGCGGTAGATGCGGCCGTCGTGCGACAGCAAGCTCGAACGCCTGCAGCGCCAAATCATGCTCCGCCATTGCGGCGTACGTGTCGCCGAGATCGGCGATGGCGTCCGGCACCGTGCCGATCCGAACAGCCGCCTCGCCTGCCTCACGCGACTCCTGCAAGCGCCCCTGCATGCGCAGCGCGCGGCAGAGGTTCATCAGCGTCAGCGCATCGGTCTGCGCACCGGTCAACGCTTCACGGAGAATCTGAATCGCACGGCTCGGATCCCCGCGCCGCTCGGCGATCGACGCCAGCACTTGCATCGTTTGCGGCTGCTTCGGTTGCTTCTGCAGCACGGCGAGTGCGATCTTCTCGGCCGCCTCCAGTTGCCCCTGCGCGCACAGCTCCTGCGCCTGCTTTACGGCATCGGCCAACTTCATCCGAACCGGCCCGCTCTGACCTGCCCCCGTTGCCGATGCTGCCGCCATGTTGGTCATCCGAACCGGGCCTCGTTGAGCGTCCGCGAGTCCTTAATCAAAGGTTAAAGCACGTAACACACGTGGGATTCCTGCGCTCACAGCCAACGATCCTCGTCAATTCACAACTCTACACGCAGCATATGGTAACGAGCCGTCTCTTAACTACCTGGTGTAAATCACTACCTTTGGCAGAACGTATTAACGCCCTCCCCCACTGATAGACGCGAATCGTTAACCCACGTATCCCGGATTCGAGGGTTGATTCGGTGGATTCCGGGGGGTTCTCTCGGCCAAGAAGAACTTGCGGCTGCTGTTGGCGGGCGGTGTACCCAATCCCGAGACCCCTGGTATCGATGTGCGCAAGGTCTCGGGCGGCTTCCTGGTGCAATCGCGCGACAACAGCCGCATCACGGAGAAGGAACTGCGCGTCGTCACGAAGCGCAAGCTGACGGATAGCGAACTCAAAGACCTCATTTTCGCGTTCCGCGTGGCCAAGCACGTAAAGTCGAACACGATCGTCTACGCGAAAGATGGCGCGACCGTCGGCATCGGCGCCGGCCAAATGAGCCGCATCGACAGTGCGCGGATCGCGGCGTGGAAAGCGCAAGAAGCGGCCAAGGCCGCGGGGCTAAGCGAGTCGCTGGCGAAAGGCTCCGCCGTCGCATCCGATGCATTCTTCCCGTTCGCCGACGGCCTTATCGCGGCCGCCGAAGCGGGCGCCACTGCCGTCATCCAGCCCGGCGGCTCAATGCGCGACGACGAAGTCATCGCAGCCCCCGACGAACGCAACCTCGCGATGGTCTTCGCCGGCATGCGTCACTTCCGGCATTAGTAAACGCAAGTTCGCGAATTGAGTGCGCGGAGCAAAGCGAATTTTGCGCGAAATGGAGACGTGGCGTAAGGCAATTTAGACGCGAGCATCCGCGCGTTCGCACTGATGCAGTTTGGACTCACAGCCCACATTGATTGTTCGATGATCAATGCCGTCGTTGTCCACAGTGCTCCCCACCGGGATAGTTCGATGTGACGTGCGAATCGGAGCCGGCCGGATGGCCGCCGCCGCTCACAAACGGTTTTGCGGGGAGATTGCTATGCGTTTGAAGACAACCTTATTGGCCTCGGCCGCGGGTGCCGCGTTGTTAGCCGCGATACCGGCGGCTCAGGCGGGCGCCTACGTGTCTATCTTCGGCGGCTGGAATCGCCTGGGCAATGACATCGGGTCGGTTGCGGGCGCTGGAACGGCGACATACACGACGACCAGAACCCATGGCTCTCCGACGCACACTGATACCGTCACGTTCGCTTTCGGGACGACGTTCTCCAACAGCGGTGCCAAGGGGCGCGACGGCTTTGTGCTCGGCGCGGCTGTCGGTGGAGACCTCGGGTGGCTGCCGGGCCTGCGCGGCGAACTCGAACTGGCATTCCGCCGCAGCAAGCTCGGCAGAGCCTCGGCATTCGCGTCGGTCACCGATACATTTGACTCAGTGACATTCACGTCGGGGCACACGGGGGGAGCCGCAACCTTTACCGGCACGTTGACGGGGACCGCCGCGGCCGCTTCATCCGACGGCAGCGTGAGAACGTTCACGCTCATGGCGAACGCTTGGTACGACTTCGACATGGGCAGCAACTTCAAGCCCTATGTCGGCGGCGGCGTCGGTTATGCCGACAACGAGATCAAGCATGGCCTGGTGTTCAACGGCAGCGGCGGCGACTTCGCTTGGCAACTGGGCGCGGGCGTGAACTATCAGATCGGCGACCGGACCTCGATCGGCCTCGGCTACCGCTATCTGGATGCCGGCGACGTGGAACTCCTCCTCGCACCGCGCCTAGGCGGTCCGGTTCCGGCGGCGACTTACGACGTCACAAACCACTCGGTGCTCGTGAACGTGAATTTCAAAATCGGCAAGTAAGCCGCCGATCGATCGACGCAGCATTCAAAGCGCGGGCCTCGGCCCGCGCTTTTTTCGCGTTGCACGCGCGGCTACGCCGCGACCGCCCGCTCGTTCCTCACAAACATCATCAACGCAAACCCGATCGCGAGCAGGAACAAGATCGACGCAAACCGGACGGTTGCGATGTCGATCGTTTCCTCGCGGGTCAAGGCCGACAGCTCGGGCGGCGTCCGCGTTACCTGGTAACAAGCGAATCGCGTTCCTGACAGAAGGGCGGCCAAAGCGGCCGCCCTTTTTTTGTTTGCTTAGTCCGGCCCGCCTTGACCGTCTTGGTCGAGCGCCGGGATCGAAGGTAACGCCTGCGCCAGCTTCACCAGCTGCACGAACTCGGAGCGATAGCCGAAAGTGTCCTTCCCCTTCGCCCCGTTCGCGAGTTCCGCCACGTCCTTATAGCTGAAGCTCTTCATGTAAGGGTCGTTGCGCAACAGCTGTCCGAACCCGGCGACCGCCGCTGCAAACCGCAAGTCCTCACCCGCGCCGCGCATATCTTCGATCTTGTCGCGGTCGGTGACCGGCCGCTCGATCAGCCGGCTCTGGCTCTCGGCGGGCAGCTTATAGCGCATGCGCAAGAACGCGATCTCACCCGTCGAACTGGCCGGCGCCACCGGTGTCTTCGACTGATAGCGCAGCGGGTCCATCAGATGGCCGTTCGATCCCGCGGGCACGATCTCATAGAGCGCCGTCACCGCATGTCCCGCGCCGATATCGCCCGCATCGACCTTGTCGTTGTTGAAGTCCTCGCGGTTCAACAGCCGCGTCTCATAGCCGACCAGCCGGTACTCGCTCACGCGCGCAGGATTGAACTCGATCTGGAACTTCACATCCTTTGCGATCGTGAACAGCGTGCCGCCGACTTGTTCGACGAGCACCTTCCGCGCCTCGTTGATCGTATCGATATAGGCAGCGTTGCCGTTGCCCTTCTGCGCCAGCTTTTGCATCAGCGCATCGTTGTAGTTGCCCATCCCGAAACCGAGGCAGGTCAACGTCACGCCGCTCTCGCGTTCCCGCGCAACAAAGTCCTCAAGCTGATTGGGATCGGTGATACCGACGTTAAAATCGCCGTCCGTCGCCAAGATCACCCGGTTGACGCCGTCCTTGACGAAGGCCGCC
>JBKJZU010000122.1:0-4231 GCA_046715015.1 Micropepsaceae bacterium | reverse complement strand
GATGTCCGACAGCGCGTTCAGCATGCCGTCGGGGATGCCGATATCGACGCAGACAATTTCGCCGCAGTGTTTTCGCGATGGGTATAGAACGTGCGCGGGCTTCTTACGGAAGAACGTGACGGTCAGCACCGCTGACCATGGCTGACCGCCATCGATGAACCTCGCACGGTCGCCGTGAATGCCGCTCGGGACATCGACCGCGACCACCGGCACGTCCGCCATTTCGATGTCTTCGAAGAGTTGGCTCAAGTCCGGTTCGAGGCCGCGGCTGAGTCCCGCCCCAAATATAGCGTCTACGACAAGTTCGCTGTGCACCGGTCTGCTGGGATCAAACCGACGGATGGAGCCAGACCACTCTTTGGCCATCGCCAGGGCATCCGCCTTCAGCTTGCCCTGGTCGCCGACGGTCACGACCTCAACGGTGTAGCCGCGCGCTTGCAAATGCCGGGCAACGACGTAGCCGTCGCCGCCGTTGTTTCCGGGGCCGCACAACACCATCGTCTTGCAGGGTGCCCAGCGTTTCGCGATTTCGTTTGCGACCTTGCGGCCGGCGTTCTCCATCAGCGTGAGGGAGGGAACGCCGGATGACGCTGCGAGGCGGTCGATCTCGCTCATCTCGGCGACGGTGAGGATCTCAGGTCCTGGCGTCCACATGCGCGTTCAGATAGCCGATGGATGGCGGTCCGCCAAGTTCAACAGTTTTTCGAGTGCGTGGGCCGCTTGCAGAACGCGTGCATCGTCCCCGTGGCGTCCGACAATTTGGAGGCCGATCGGCAAACCGCTCTCCGTGAAGCCGCATGGCACGCTCGCGGCCGGTTGTTGGGTCAAGTTGAAGGGATAGGTGAACGGGGTCCATTCCATCCACATCGTGCCGCCTGGATCGTACGGGGTTACGTGCGGCGTGTCGAACGGTGGGACGGCGATCATCGGCGTGACCAAGAAATCGTAGTCTTGCATGAATGCCTTGAAGCCTGCGCCATAAGCAGCACGCTCGGCTATTGCTTGTTGGAATTCCTTACGCGTGATGGCGCGGGACTCTTCGAGCAGCAAGCGCAGGTTTGGGTCGAGCAGTTCGACATTCCCTTTCGTGTAGTCGCCGAGCAGGAAGCCTGCGCCTGACGCATATAAGGTACGGAAGAACGTCGACGGGTCGCCGCCCGGCGGATCTACTTCGGTGACTTGCGCGCCGAGTTCAGCAATGCGCTTGGCTGCGGCGGCAACGGTCGCTTCCACTTCGGCATCGACGCGTTCGACCCAGCCGAGGCGCGGGCTGAACGCGAACTTGGCGCCGCGCAGGCTCTTGTCGAGGTTCCAGGAAAAGTCGACTTGTGCGAGCGGCTGTTGGTACCAATCGCGCGCATCGGGCTCAGCGATGACGTTGAGGAACAACGCGCTGTCGGCGACCGTACGCGACATTGGGCCAACATGCGCCAGGTTCGTGAACGGGCTGGCGGGCCACGCGGCGACACGGCCGAACGTCGGCTTCAAGCCGAACACGCCGCAGAAGCTTGCTGGAATGCGGATCGAGCCGCCTGCGTCCGTACCGATCGCGAGTGGACAGTAACCCGCAGCGAGCGCCGCGCCTGCACCGCCGCTGGAACCGCCCGGCGTCTTGGCGAGGTTCCAGGGGTTGCGTGTGACGCCAGTCAGCGGATTGTCGTTCGTGCCCTTCCAGCCGAATTCGGGCGTCGTCGTTTTGCCGATGAAGACCGCGCCGTGTTCGCGGAGGCGCGCGACGCTGGGTGCGTCGTGTTCGCAGAGTTGATTGGGGTCGACGGTTTTCGATCCGCGCATCGTCGGCCAGCCCTTCGAGACGACGAGGTCTTTGATCGCGACCGGCACACCGTCGAGCAAGCCTTGCGGTTCGCCCGCCATCCAACGCTCTTCGGATGCGCGCGCCTGGCCCAGCGTCGTTTCGGCGTCGATCAAGCACATCGCGTTGATGTTCGCGTCGAGCGCCTCGATACGGCCGAGCAGGTATTCGGCGACATCGACGGGTGACAGGTCCTTGTCGCGATACGCGGCGACGAGTTCGGTTGCCGTCATCCAGTGAATGTCGCTCATCCCGCTTTCCTATCTGACCGCGGTGTCGGCGGTCTCTCCGAGTTCGATAAGGGAGATTGCGCGTCCCTTTGCTTCGAGCACGGTGATCGAGGCGTGTGCGGGCCTGAAACAAACGACGCGATCGTCGCCGATGGCCGCGCCCAACGCGACATTGATTGCGACGAAGTGCGAGAAGATGGCCGTGTCGTCTTGCAGATCTGCGAGGTAAGCGACGACGCCGTCCCGCCAGGCTTGCAGCGACGGGTCGGCGGCGCCCCATTCGCCCATCATGAGGTTGCGCAGCCAATCGGCGCGTTGCGAGAAAGGAACGTCGGCTGGCGTAGGAATTTCGGCGACGGCTTCGGCAATCTTTGCTTCGACGCCCATTGTGCGCGCCAGAGGAATTGCCGTTTCGCGCGCGCGACGAAGCGGGCTCGACACGATGAGTTTCGCCTGCGTCTTTGCGAGACGCTCGCCCGCACCTTCAGCTTGCTTACGACCGAGATCGGTAAGGCCTGGATCGGGGTCAGCCGATTGGCCCCAAGTGCCGGACGGTTCGCCGTGGCGGATGAGATAGAGGCGCGGCATCGTTACTGCGGCATGAAGAGGTTGGTCTTTTCGCCGGACGTTACCCTGCCGCGGCGGCCTAGCGTTTCGCGCTCCATCAGGTCGTTTAGCGTTGCGGCGTCATTTGCCGTTTGGGCGACGAAGCGTTTTCCGTTGCCGAGTCGGCCGATGATGATGCCCATCTTCGGTCCCGTGCGATCGTGCATGACCGTGTAGGTCTCAACCGTCCCCTCCCCGTCCGGTTTTGCTTCGACCTCCGGGCGCGCCATCGCGTCGATGTCGCGTTGATAGGCTTTCGGGTCTTCGCGCTTCCAACCGCCTTTGACGGGCGCCGTCGAATAGATGCCGAGCGAGTGCTTCGTCACGTACCAGCCGTTCGCGGTGACGAGGCCGAAGCTGCCGGGCTTGCCGCGCACCTTGTCCATCATCGTCACGATCGAGTGCATGACGTAGTTGTTTCCGGCGCCGCCGAAATACGGGAGGCCGCCCGTTACGGTCAGGCCTCGTTGATCGTCTTCGGCCAGTCCCAACTCAGCGCAGCCGATTTCGACCGCCGATGGGAAGCACGAATAGAGGTCGATGAAGTTCATGTCCGCGGCCGTCTTCCCTGCCATTGCGAAAGCCTTCTGGCCCATCGTTCGAATCGCGGGCGAGGAATGGTAATTCACGCGTTCGCTCACGTACCAAATGTCCGTCGCGTCGGCACAACCGTGGAGATACACCCACTTCGATTCCGGAACGCCGAGTTCGCGCGCGGTTTTCACGTTGGTCATGATAACGGCCGCGGCCATATCCACCTGAATGACCGCGTTCATGTACTTCGTGTATGGGAACCCCACGTAGCGGTTGCTGTCGGCCTGCGTTGCGATTTCCTCGGGCGTGCGGAAGGTCGGAAACCAGGCGTATGGATTTGCTGCTGCAACTTTCGAGAAGGGCGAGAACAGTTTTCCAAGCGCCAGTTGATGCTCGCGCACCGTGCGCTTTTTGTGCCCGCGAATGCCGTTCTCGAACAGCGGATAGGTGTTCACCGGGAAATAGAGCGCGTGCGCGCGTTCGATGTCGTTCGAGCCGCGGCGGCTATCGCCGATGTGGGTTGGCTCGCCACCTGCGTCTTCACCCCATTTGAGCTGAATGCCCTTGTTCAACGCCCCGATCATAGTGGCGAGGTCTTCCGAGCCTGCGAGCAATGCGACGGTCGTTTCGCCGTTTGCGATTTCTTCCGCCGTGCGGTTGACGAGCCATTGCGGGGTGTTGCCGCCGGCTGCTGTGTAGTACTCGCGCTTTGCTTTCGCGCCGATGCGATTGGCGAGCGAGCGCGGGGCGTTCGAGTACTGGCCAATCGGCAAGCGGCCGGCTTCGGACGAGTCGGCGGTGAAGCGGACGACGGAGATGTTGTCGATCAGCGGTGTAAGCTTGTCGCCGGCGCCGGTGTCGGCGAGCGCGCGCTTCGCCGCCTCATGCAGCAGCTGCATGGGATCGAGGCTTTCCTCGAACTTGTTTTGTTGTGCGGTGCGTTGGGTGAGCTGTCCGCCGCCGATGAGGATCGGCATTCTGTCATCGGTCATAATACTTCACATTAGTTGCGTTTGAAATGCGTGCTTAAGCGGCGCACCGCGTCTTC
>JBKJZU010000121.1:0-4774 GCA_046715015.1 Micropepsaceae bacterium | reverse complement strand
TCTCTTCGCCGATCCGGTTGTCGATCGGCACTTCCACGTTGTCGAAGCGGATCTCGTTCAAGATGTGCGACCCGTCGATCGTGATGATCGGGCGGTGCGAAATCCCCTTCGTCTTCATGTTGATGAGTAGAACGGTGATGCCTTCTTGCGTCTTGCCCTCGGTCGATGTGCGGACGAGCGCGAACATCCAATCGGCCTTGTGACCGTAGGAGTTCCAGATCTTCATGCCGTTGACGATGTACTTGTCGCCCTGCTTCACGGCCATCGTGCGCAAGGTCGCGAGGTCCGACCCCGCATTCGGCTCAGAATACCCCTGACACCACAGATGCTCGCCACTCACCGCCGGCGGCAAGAAGCGCGCCTTCTGCTCCGGGGTGCCGAACGCCATGATCACGGGCCCGACCATCTTCACCGCAAACGGTGACAGTGGCGGGCAGCCCGCCATCGCCATCTCTTCTTCCCAAATGTATTGGCGCGAATGATCCCACGCGCAGCCGCCGTGCTCTTTCGGCCAACCCGGTGCGCCCCACCCGTGGCCTGCAAGGACCTTGTGCCAACGCTGCCCGTCCTCGACGGTCAGCCGCAGCCCGGCGTCCGATTTTTCTTTGAGGTCTTTCGGAAGATTCTTGGCGATGAACGATCGCACCTCGTCGCGAAAGGCAAGGTCCGATGCCGTTTCGGTCAAGTCCATAGGGCATGCTCCGTGAAGTGCGTTCGGAGCAACCTACCGGCAGAGCGTTCCGCCTGTCACCTGAAGATCGCGAAAGCTAAGCGGTGCGCCGCCAAACCTTACGGATTTTGGCATCGGCTTCCGGGCCGAGATTGAACCAGGCTGTCTTGCCCCCGCGGCTCGCATCGATAATGAAGAGCCCGTCGACCGAGCCCATGTACTGCATCAACTCGTTGCGCACGGTCCCCACCGTGCGATCGGTGTGCAGCAGCCAAGCTTGCGAGCTCAAACGGTAGGTCTCACCAAGCTTGGCCATTGCTGTTTCAAACCCCGCCGGACCCGAACGAAGATCTGCAATCACCACGAAGTTCGCAAAGGCTGCATCCGCACCGGTGTCGGCCGATGGCAACTTTTTCTCGAACATCGGTTTGACGAACAGCTGAGCCAGCACCGGATCGTCGATCGCGGTGATCCAAGGCCCCCGCTCGTCCGCCTGCACAATCGAGTGCGGCGCGATGCGGCCCTCGGCGGCAAACTCGCGGATCTGGTGGCCGGTGTAGGGGCCATAGACTTGGCCGCTGACGTTCACGCGCCACATTCCGTTCAAGGCTTCATTGGCAAAGGCGGCAAGCGACATCGGGGTTCGTCCGGTTTGTGCCGCCGTGCAAGGCGGGTTAACAAACTGTTACGCAGGAACCGTGCCATTCCCGGAATGAAACAGGAGACGCCATGACCGCCCATGAATTCTGCAAGGTCGAACGCGACGGCCGCTTAATGATCGTGACGATGAACCGTCCCGACGTGATGAACGCGATCCATCCGCCGGCCAATTTCGAACTCGCGAAAGTGTTCGACGAATTCGCGAGGGACCCCGACCAATGGATCGCCATCATCACCGGTGCGGGCAACAAGGCGTTCAGCGCCGGCAACGATCTCAAATATCAAGCTGCAGGCAATCCGATCACCGTGCCGCCAACGGGGTTCGCCGGCTTAACGTCCCGCTTTGACCTGACCAAGCCGGTGATCGCGGCCGTGAACGGTCTCGCAATGGGCGGCGGCTTCGAAGTCGCGCTGGCCTGCGATCTGATCGTAGCGGCCGACACAGCGATGTTCGCGCTGCCCGAACCGCGCGTCGGCCTCGCGGCCCTCGCCGGCGGTCTGCATCGTCTGCCGCGCGAGATAGGCCTGAAGAAGGCGCTCGGCATGATTTTGACAGCGCGCCGTGTGACGGCGGCGGAAGGCAAGACATTGGGCTTCGTCAACGAAGTCGTGCCCGCGGGCGAAGAACTCGCAGCAGCGAAGAAACTCGCTGCCACCATTCTCGAGTGCTCGCCGATGTCGATCCGCGCGTCGAAAGAGACGGTCTATCGCGGCCTGGCCGAACCCTCGTTGCAAGGCGCGATCGAAAACCAGCGCACCTACGAAGCCATCCGCGCGATGTTCAAGAGCGAAGACCTGATCGAAGGCCCTATGGCCTTCGCACAAAAACGCCCGCCACAATGGAAGGGGCGCTAGGCACAAAAGAAAAGCGCCCCTCACTGCGGTCTGCGATGAGGGGCGCTGGTTTCTAGGCCTTAATAGCCGGGACCGTAGTCGTCGTAGCGCCGATCGTCGTAGTGGCGATCGCGACGGTGGTGGCGCCTGTCGCGGCAACCGGAGTCGGCAAGCGCGCTACCCGCGACGCCACCGATGATCACACCGCCGACAGTCGCAGGACCACGCCCACGGCCGCGCGCCACGTTGTTCCCGATCACGCTACCGAGGATGCCGCCGATGATCGCACCGGCTGCACGGTCGCCACCGCACCTGCGGCGATGGCCGTAGCGAGGATCACGGTAGTAGCCCGGTCCGTAGCCTTGGCCACCATATTGCGGACCGTATCCAGGTCCACCGGGGCCGTACCCAGGACCACCGCCGCTGTACTGCGGGCCGTAACCGGGGCCACCATACTGTGGGCCGTAGCCTTGCGACGGGGGCGCACCATAGGGACCACCATCATCGTACTGCGGTCCGGAGGGGCCGTCGTCATACCCGTCGCCACCACCATACGGCGCATCCAGGTCATACGCGCCGCCACCATCATAATCGGGGTCATACGACTCTTCGTGATTGGCGAGCGCGGGCACTGCGGTAGCGCCCACGAACATCGCAGCCGCAGTCGCGACGGCAACCAACGTCTTCCTCATAAATCCTCACTCCTCAGCCGCGCTTATGCACGAGCACACATGAGCTCGCTTTTCCGCGCAGACGCCGGGCGGGAACTTGGGATTTGCTTGCTGAACGCTAAATGAACGCACCGTCCGCTAGGTCAATAACCTACGGATTTCACTTGCCGATCCAGGCGAAACTGGCAGGTCGATACCGTCAGGCGGCTGAGCGGTCGCCGGGAGTCAACTGCTCCGAGAGGCTGCCGCGGGATGGCGGGATTTCGGTAAACTCGATCGCGAAGCCACGTTCGTGATGGCGCACCACCCGTCCGCGCATTTTGCCGACCATCACTTGCTCGCCGAGCGGCGGCCATTCCGAGGCCGCGACCGAAACGCCACCAAGCGACAAGTCGATGACCTTACACCCGATTTCGCGCCCGTCGGAACGCTGAACCTTGGTAACGCCCATAGTCTCTTCGCGCTCGTGCCGGCGGCCTTCGGCGCCCACAGGCTTGAGAGCGAGGCCGAGGCGCTCTTCCAACTTCTCGCGCCGGAGCGCCGACAGGGTCAGCCGCACGGCAAAGAAGTCGCCTTCGTTGCGCGACACCAAACCCTCAAGCCGCCCCAAATCTTGCACATAGGCGATGATAATCGACCCAGCCGCAGGCTTCGCGGTCGATCGGATCGCCATGCCCCCGACGGAGATGTTCGTGACTTGGCCGCTGTGTTCGCTGCCGTCATGCAGCAAGAACCGTACGGTCAGGTTCATGTCGAGGCGCTTGTGGCGCCGACGCTCATGGCCGCTGCTTTTTGCGTTCATCGTCCGTTTGTCCGTCGAGGCCTGTCCAGCACACCCGTCGCGGCGTGAGGATTCGATTGCACTTTAGCCAGTGCTGGTTAATGCACTCTTGCTGACCGCAAATCTTGGAAAAGCGCCGTCCACGCCGTAAGAAGCTAAGAAACCATTGAAAGCAGCTCCAAAGCCCATGTCCCAGGAAGTCGACTACATCATCGCCGGCGCAGGCAGCGCAGGTTGCGTGCTTGCGAACCGCTTGTCCGCCGAGGCGGCGAACGAAGTCCTGCTTCTGGAGGCGGGACCCAAGGACAACAGTATTTTCGTCCGCATGCCGGCTGGCGTCGGCCAGCTGATCAAACAGCGCGGCAAGTACAATTGGGGCTTCGAAACCGAAGGCACGGCCGCACTTCATAACCGCAAAGACTTTTGGCCGCGCGGCAAGGGCCTTGGCGGCTCGTCGTCGATCAACGGCATGGTCTACATCCGCGGTCACGCGCGCGACTACGACCACTGGCGCCAGCTGGGTCTCGACGGTTGGTCGTACGCAGACGTTCTGCCTTACTTCAAGCTGTCGGAGACGAACCAGCAGGGCGGTGACGATTTTCGCGGCGACAGCGGTCCATTGTTCGTCGGCAACCCGCCGCTGAAATCGCCGATGTTCAACACGTTGGTCGAAGCGGGCAAGCAAGCGGGCTTCAAACTGACCTCCGACTTCAACGGCGAGCAGCAAGAGGGCTTCGGCTTCTATCAGCAAACGATCAAGAACGGCCGCCGTTGGAACACGTCGGCGGCCTATCTCGAGCCCGCGGTGAAGCGGCCCAATCTGACCGTCGAAATCGATGCACTGATCACGCGCGTGCTGTTCGAAAAGGACCGCGCCGTCGGCATCGAATACCGCCAAGGCGGCGAACTGAAACAGGTTCGCGCGCGCAAGGAAGTGATCCTCGCCTGCGGCGCGATCGGCACGCCGCAACTCATGATGCTCTCAGGAATCGGTGACGCCGAATACCTGCGCCGCTTCGGCATCCCGGTCGTCGCCGACAGCCCGGGCGTCGGCCAGAACCTGCAAGACCACCTGGACGTCAATGTGCAGTACGCCTGCACGCAACCCGTCACTGCCTACGCGCAAGTTCAAAGCCCGATCCGCATGATCGGCATCGG
>JBKJZU010000120.1:0-3135 GCA_046715015.1 Micropepsaceae bacterium | reverse complement strand
GGCGCGCAACTGAAAGACCTCGCCGGACGCGGCTTCGCTCTCATGGTCACGACCTCGCGCCGTACCGGTGAAGTGCAAACGCGCATCATCAAAGATGCACTCGCCGGCACGCAGGCGTTCGTGTGGGACGGCAACGGCGATAATCCCTATTTCGGCTTGCTCGCGCTCGCCGATGTCATACTGGTGACATCGGATTCGACGAACATGGCCATCGAGGCGGCGGGCACGGGCAAGCCTGTCTATGTCGTCGATTTGCCGGGCGGCGATTCGAAATTCACCCGCCTGCACGCCGACCTGGAACGCCGCGGCATCGCCCGCAAATTCACAGGCGAAATCGCGCAATGGACATACGAGCCTCTTAACGAAACGGCGCGGATTGCCGCCCTCATCCGCAAGAGAATCGGCCTCGAACCGCGGTAAACGCTCCGTGATGGCGCACCCAAGCCTTGCGGTGCAGCAAACCGACTTCCTATATGGGACGAAAGGACCCCTCGAAATATGACCAAGACCACGCACGCCAAGGTGCTGATTGTGGGCTCCGGCCCGGCCGGCTACACGGCGGCGATCTATGCGACGCGCGCGATGCTTGAACCGTTGCTCGTGGCAGGCCTGCAGCCCGGCGGGCAAATGACCATTACGACGGACGTCGAAAACTATCCGGGCTTCGCCGAAACGATCCAAGGCCCTTGGCTGATGGATCAGATGAAAGCACAGGCCGAACATGTTGGCACGAAGTTCGCCGACGACGTCATCGTCGAAGCCGATCTGAAGTCGCGTCCCTTCCGCCTGAAGGGCGACACCGGTACGACCTACACCTGCGACGTGCTGATCATCGCCACTGGCGTGCAAGCGCGCTGGCTCGGTTTGCCCTCCGAAGAAGCCTTCAAAGGCCACGGCGTTTCGGCGTGCGCGACGTGTGACGGGTTTTTCTATCGCGGCAAAGACGTGGCGATCGTCGGCGGCGGCAACACCGCAGTCGAGGAAGCGCTGTTCCTGACGAACTTCGCGAACAAAGTGACGCTCGTTCACCGCCGCGATAGCCTGCGTGCGGAAAAGATGTTGCAGCAGCGTCTGTTCAATCACCCGAAGATCAAGGTCGTTTGGGATACGGCCATCGATAGCGTCGAGGGCACCAGCGAGCCCAAATCCGTCACCAACGTGAAGCTGAAAAACGTCAACACTGGCGCGCTGACCGACCTCGCCGCCGACGGCCTGTTTGTCGCCATCGGCCACGTGCCGGCGACGGAGTTGTTCAAAGGCCAAGTCGACATGGATGCCGATGGCTACATCAAGACCGCACCGGACTCGACCGCGACCAGCATCCCCGGCGTCTTCGCGGCGGGCGACGTAAAGGACCGCGTCTTCCGCCAAGCGGTCACCGCCGCCGGTATGGGCTGCATGGCGGCGCTTGAGGCCGAAAAATACCTCGCCCACCACGAGACGATGAAAGCCGCCGCCGAATGAGCATGGACCTCGACCGCTTGCGCGTCTTCCACGCCGTAGCCACGGCCGGAAGCCTGACGCACGCAGGCGAGCAACTCGACCTCAGCCAATCGGCCGTCAGCCGCCAGATCAGCGCCTTGGAAGAGGAGCTGAAGGTTCCCTTGTTCCTGCGCCACGCCCGCGGCCTGAACCTGACCGAGCAAGGCTCGCGGCTCTTCGAAACGACGAAACACATCTTCGAAAAACTGCAATGCATCGAAGAAGAATTGCTCGACAGCCGCGAACGGCCGCAAGGCGACCTGCGCGTCACCGCGACGGTGGGCATCGGCACCTATTGGCTGGCCCCGCGCCTCAAGAAGTTCACCGAACTCTACCCGGACATGCGCGTGCATCTGTTGTTGGCCGACGGCGAACTCGACCTCAATCAGCGCGAAGCCGACGTCGCTCTGCGCATGCGTCAACCGGTGCAGAACGACCTCGTGCAGCGCAAGCTGTTCGACGTCGTCTACCACATCTACGGTTCGCCCGAATACATCGCCCGCAAGCAGTCGCCGGAATGCGTATCGGAACTCGACACGCATGATGTCATCACCTATGGCGACGCGCCGTCGGAATTATCGAAGGTCAACTGGCTCGCCGAAGTCGGCCGCAAGCCCGGTCATCCGCGCGCCGCCAGACTGTGCGTGAACAACATCATCGCAATGGGCAAAGCGATCGAAACCGGAATCGGCCTCGGCGCGCTGCCGGATTACTTCACGCACGGCAACGACAAGCTCGTGCGCGTGCTGCCGGAAACGCTAGGGCCCAATTACGAAGTTTACCTTTGTTATCCGGAAACCTTACGCGGCTCGAAACGCGTCGCGGTTTTCCGCGATTATCTCGTTTCACAAGCGCGCGATTGGACATTTTGACGTCCTTGAGAACGCGCTCTTCCGCACCTATCTGAAGATGAGCCGGGGCGGTTCTCCCCCAGACACGGGCCCCGGCGCCCAGGAAGTTTCCCCTTATCTTGGGCAACTCCGCCGATGCTTCTTCCCCCAAGCGCATCGGCGGAAAAGCGTGACGAGGCCGGGCTGCAGAACAACCCCCTGCGGTCCGGCCTTTTTTACGACGCGGCCTTGCAGCCCTCGGCTTTCAAAACGCGTTTTGTCGATGCCGGAAACTTCAGAAGCGCCGCAGCCGGCCTGATCGGGCGGACGACAAGGTTGCCGCCGCAATTCGGGCAGCGGTCCTTCAACACACTCGTCGCACACGCCGCGCAAAACGTGCATTCGAACGTACAGATTCGCGCCTCCGTCGAAGTCGACGGAAGATCGCGATCGCAACACTCGCAGTTCGGTCTGAGTTCCAGCATCAGAAGTCCGTTCCCTCCACGAAAATTCGAACCAACTCTTCGAACGCTCGCCGGTCGGCGTCGTCGAAGCGCGAAAACAACGGGCTGTCGAGATCGAGCACGCCGCGCACCTGCCCGCCTTTGATCAATGGAACGACCAATTCGGAGTTCGACGCGGAATCGCAAGCGATGTGTCCGGGAAAGGCATGCACGTCCTCGACAAGAACAGTCTCGCGCCGCGAGACGGCGGTGCCACAGACACCCTTACCCACCGCAATGCGCACGCAGGCGGGCTTGCCCTGAAACGGTCCGAGCACCAGCTCGCCGCCCTTCAAAAAATAGAACCCGGCCCAATTAAG
>JBKJZU010000119.1:0-3389 GCA_046715015.1 Micropepsaceae bacterium | reverse complement strand
CGAGCGGGCCCATCGGTTCGTAGGCGACGGCGATCGGCAGCATGAAGATCGGAAGCGAGATCATGGTCGCGGGTGCCACGATCGTCTGCGCATCGGTGATCGAGGTCGCGGCGCTGCCGGCGGCGAGAAAGAACGCACCCACCGTCAGGTAGGCCAGCGAGAAGAACGTGAACAGCATCATGAACTGCGCCGGGTTCTTCAGGTTCTCCGTCAGATTTTCGACGATCACCTTGGCGGTCGGAAACAATGTGTCGACGCTGGCGTAGGCGCTGCCTGCCCACACACCCACGAGCAGTAGCGCGAGCAGGAGACCGGTGAACAGTTTGCCGGCCATCAGCGTTTCTGCCTTCACGCAGGAAAGCAGCAACTCGGCGACGCGGTTGCTCTTCTCCTCCACAAGCGCCATCACGACCATGTTCGCGGTCATGAAGACCGCCATGAACAGCATCAAATAGACGACGACGGCGCCGATGACGTTCAGCTGGCGCAGATGGCTGAGCGCGCCCAAGCGTTCCGGATCGGGGTCGAGCGTTTCGATGCGGCCCGCGGTTGTCAGCACTTTTTGCGTGGTGTCGACCGGAACGCCGAGTGCTGCGGCCTCGCGGCGTTTCAGTTCGCCGTCGAGCGCTTGGCGCAGAACTTCGCGCAAGAAGACGCGGTCGGTGTCGTCGGTGACGTAGGTCGCGTTCGCTTTTCCCTCCAAGAAGTCCTTCGGGACGACCAGGATTGCCCACAGCGCGACCGGGCCGTAGGGGCCTGCAATCAGCTTGTCGGCGGCGAGGTAGGGTTCGGCCGCCGCCAGCATGTCGTCGCTGTCGTCGATGTCTTCGGGCAGGTCGACGCGGAAGAAGCGGCGAACGGGGGCGATGAAGTTCGGCGCTCCAGGCATCAGATAGGGACGCAAGTCCACGAAGGTTTGGCTGACGCCGCCGCGCGCCTCGATCGCGTCGATCGAGGCCTCGCTGAACGCATCGCCGTCGAGCAGCAGCGCGGCCAACTCGGGCTGCTCATCGTGCAGGCGCTCTTTGTCGACGTTTTCGTCGGCGTAGGCTGCGAGTACGAGCAGGCCGCGGGCGGTGACATCGCGTTCGAGGGCGGCATCGATCGCGGGCAACATGACGCCCGTCTTGTCGACGACCGCAAAGTGACGGATCGAACCGCCGAGCGCGTCGAGCGGGGCTTGCGTAGCGGTCGGCGCGGCGCCGCCGATCACCATGTAGAGCGGCAGCAGCAGCAGGCCGAACATGAAAGCGCGCGAGGTCACGTGCTGGATGAAGCCGTGCCAGGCAATGAGCCAAACCTGTCTCATGGTTCGGCGTCCCCTACGTCGCCGCCGGCGAGAACGACGAAGACTTCGTGCAGAGACGGCGGCGATGAATCGAAGCGCGTGAGCTTCGCGCCGTGCTCGAAGCAAGCGGCGAGCACGGCCTGCGGATCGGCGCCTTTTGCGAGGACGATTTCCCAATGGGGAACGCCTTCGTGCGGCGGGATCACTTCCTTCACACCTTTGACACCCGACAAGAAGCTCAAGTCGTTCGCGGATTCGAGTTTGATCTTGCGCGGGATCTCGGCGCGCGCTTCCTCCAGCGTGCCGTCGAACGCCTTACGGCCATGGACCAGGATCACGAAGCGGTCGCAGAGGCGCTCGGCATGGCTCATCGTGTGGGTCGAGAACAGCACCGTCGTGCCTGCATTCGCGAGACGCCGGATTGCGACTTCGAGTTCGTTTTGATTGATCGGGTCGAGGCCCGAAAACGGTTCGTCGAGGATGACGAGTTCGGGTTCATGGGCGATCGCGGTCGCGAGCTGCACCTTCTGCGCCATGCCCTTGGACAGCGCTTCGATGCGGCGGTCCTTCACGTGGCCCAAGCCCAACTCATCGAGCAGTTCGCCGGCGCGGCGGCGAGCCTTGCCGGCCCACATACCTTTGAGTTTCGCAAAGTAGGCGATCGTGTCGAGCGCGGTCATGCGTTTGTAGAGGCCGCGTTCTTCCGGCAGGTAGCCGATGCGGCGTTGGACGGCGCGGCCGGGGCTGCGCCCGAAGATCGCGATCTCGCCCTCGGTCGGCGGGGTGATGCCGAGGATCATACGCAGCGTTGAGGTTTTGCCGGCGCCATTGGGTCCCAAGAGCCCCAGGATGACGCCGCGCGGCGCGTCGAACGTCACGCGGTCTACGGCGAGGAAATCGCCGTACCGCTTGGTCACACCTGTCAACTCGAGGACCGCGTCCCCCATTACGCCAACTACCCTGCCCCCGAAAGGTGACAGAACCACGGCGCGCAGGCGCAGATCAACTGAACAAAAGTGCGTGATTTCGACGGCTAAGGTTAGTGCGGGCCGCCATTCGAGCTTTTATGCCCGACCACGATCTTCCAACCGCCGTCGCGGTCGGACAGGGCAAGCGACATCGTGCCTTCGAACTTGAGCGAAGCTTGGCCGTTCGCGGCAACGATATGGCTGAATTTGAACGAGGCGACGGCGGATTCGTCGGTGAGCATCGAGACTTTGACGTCGTAAGCTTCGAGGCGGCTGTCGCCGAAGCCCGCAAAGAAGCTCGTGAGACCGGTCACCGCGGCAGTGCGGCCCTCGTAGACGACGCGGCCGTCTTCGATCCAGCGGAAGTTCGCGTCGTCGGCGTAGAATTCGCTCACGCCCTCGGCGTCGTGAGCGTTGTACTTGGCGACGAATTGATCGATCGCGGCCTTCACTTCAGGCGCTTCTTCGGGCGCGGTGGTGCTGGTCGCCGGTGTGTTCGAAAACGGGTTCGTACAACCGGTCACGGCCAGAAACAAAGCGGCGACCAGGAGAGGAGCGAAGCGGCGCATCGTCATCACGCGAATCCTTTGGCACGTACGAGGTCTTCTTCTCTAACCCGTTTGGCGCACGCGTGAGAAGCGACCCAAGCTAAAGTATCTTGCGAAGGTTAATTGCGTAGTCAGTGTAGCCCGTTGATCTGTAGACACCTAGGGCGCGGGTGTTCCCCGAAAGCGCCCCAATCAGCACTGTTTTTAGACCCAGCGCACGAAAGTGATCCTCGCACGCATTCAACAACGCCCGGCCAATGTGGCGGCCGCGGAAGGCTTCGTCGACGAACAGTTCGGCGACATAGCCATACGGGCGCTCTTCTTCCTTCACGAACGGCTCGTGCTGGTCGACGTAGCAAACCGCCCAGCCGATCGGCGCACCCGCCTCCTCTGCGACGAAAATGCGGCCTCGTTTCTTCGTTGCACTATCGAGAAGTTGCGGCAGGTAGTCCGCGCCTGCACCGGCGTCGAGGCGGCGATCGGATTCGAACTGCGCTTCGTAGGTGTTCGAGCCCACGATGAAGCGCTGCAGTACCGCAGTGTCGCCCGAAAGATCCGCGTCGCGGATGTGCACCATGTTAATAC
>JBKJZU010000118.1:0-5217 GCA_046715015.1 Micropepsaceae bacterium | reverse complement strand
CCCGCAAGCCGTTCTGCGAATTCGTCGTAGATCGCGGTGTGCACATAGAGCCGCTCGGCCGACGTGCACACCTGGCCGCAGTTCAGGAACGACGCAAACGCTGCACCACGGACCGCAACATCTATCGGCGCGGACGGCATGACGATGAAGGGATCGTTGCCGGATGTCTCCATGAGCACCGGCTTGAACCGCTCGCCGCAAATCCGCCCTACGATCTGTCCCGTCGCAACAGTGCCCGTAAACGCCGCGCAATGCGTGTGCGCGCTTTCGAGAAGATGGGTGGCGACCTTTGCCCCACCGGTCACACATTGCACCAGTCCTGCCGGCAGGGCTGCAAACACCTCCATCATCAACAGCGTGGCAAACGAAGTGATCTCCGACGGCTTTACGATCACGGCATTACCCGCGGCCAGCGCCGCAGCCGCCTGCCAAGCAAACAACAACAGCGGATAGTTATAGGGCATGATGAGCACCGCAACGCCAAGCGGCTCCTTGATCGAACAGTGCAGCTGGCCCGACATCGATGGCGCATAGATACGGCCCATCTCGTGCCGCCCGATCTCAGCGTAGTAGTCGAACGCGCTGATCGTCCACGAGACCTCGTCGACCGATTCCTTGTAAGGCTTGCCCATCTCGCGCGTGAGCGCCTCGGCGAGGCGCGGTTGCACGGCTTTGATAGCCTGCGCCACCTCGTGAAGCTTTTGCGCGCGCTCAAGCCCCGAGTGTCCGCGCCACCACGCCTTCTGCACCTTGTTGGCAACGGCAATTGCGTCTTCGATCTCGCGCGGCGAGGCTTCGGCAGCTGCGCCATAGCGCTGCTCCGTCGCCGGATCGATGACCGCATGGTCGTGAGACCCCGTTGCAGGCAACAGCTGCCCGTCGATAAACAGGCGGCGGTCGACACGGCGAAAGATGTCGGTCATCGAGTATCCCTAGTTTTCGTCGTAGGCAGCTTTCAGCAACGCCTTTGCCTCCGTATCGAAGTCCTTTGCGGACGCAAGCGCCAGCGCCTTCTTGTTGCGTTCACCGCCGCCCAGATTCTTCACGTCGATCAGCCGCACCGTCTTCGGGTACTTCTGCAGGGCAAGCCCAATCATCAATCCCTGCTTGCTCGGTTTGATCGCGCCGTACTGCTTCAAGTGATAGAGCGCGACGTAACTCTTGCGCGGACTGGTCGTGCCTTGTCCGAGTTTCTTCACGAACGCGGCGACCTTGTCGTAGAGCGGCCGTTGCTCGGCGAATTTCGCGAACAGCGCGTCCATCAACGTGTTCGGGTCCTCTTCGCCGAGGCTGTTGCCACCGAAAGCACGCCACAGGATCAGGCTCGCGCGATTTTGGCCGAGCCCATGCTTCGCTTTGAACCAAGCGAGCCGTGCGCGCGGTTTTGTCTCGGGGCAGGTCTTGGCGATTTTGACCCACTGAGCGACGGTCTTACCCGTGGCCTCAGCGATATTGGCTTCTAATGAGGCAAAGTATTTCTGCAGCCGGTCCGGCTCTTTGAACGTCTCAGCCATGATTCCCTTGGGTTTGCTTGACACTCAGGGGTCCGTTCAGTACACCGACCGCCTCTCGGCGGCCAGCCAGTTGGGCCGCCCTTTTGCCCTTTGCGGGGGCGTAGCTCAGTTGGTTAGAGCGCCGGCCTGTCACGCCGGAGGTCGCGGGTTCGAGCCCCGTCGCTCCCGCCAGCCTTCGCTCGCGAAGCGAGAGAAGGCTGCCACGCCGTAGCCCTCTTGGGCGAAGGCGGGCTAAGCGTCCGCTAGCTACGGCTTGGCAAGCCACCAGCGCCAATCTGGCAAGGTTCGAATGAATGGGCGAAGGGGCGGGCCAAGCTTCCGCTGGCTACGGCTTGGCAAGCCACCGGGCCAACCTGGTGAGGCTCGAATGAAATACGTCTACATCCTCGAGAGCGCGTCGCGTCGCGGTCACCATTACACCGGGCTCGCTGATGACCTACGCGCGCGCCTCAAGCGCCACAACGCGGGCGAGGTCCGATCGACAGCCCGTTATGCCCGTGGGAGCTTCGGACCTACATAGGTTTCGACGATCCGGAGAAGGCTGTCGCCTTCGAAAGGTACCTCAAAAGCCCTTCTGGCCGGTCGTTTGCCAAGAAAAGGCTCTGACGGAGGCAACCCAAAGAATTTCCTCCATATCTGTCGCACGAAACGCACGCCAAAGCGCTTGCTTTGCGTTGCACAATCTTTAGCTTCCGGCCCGGAATTGGGCTGATTTGTGGCCTGCGGCGTTGCAGTCCGTGAGGCACACACATAGAGGGCGGGGCGCGCAGGCCAATGGGCCGTGCGGGCCTCGTTTGGGCACATGACGGACATCCTCGTCGACTACTTGCCGATCGTGATTTTTCTAGGACTGTCGGGCGTGTTGGCCCTCGTGTTGATGGTCCTTCCGCTACTCGTCGCCCCGTCGAGGCCCGATCCGGAAAAACTCTCCGCCTACGAGTGCGGCTTCAACGCGTTCGACGACGCCCGCATGAAGTTCGACGTGCGCTTCTATCTCGTCGCCATCCTCTTCATCATCTTCGACCTTGAGGTGACGTTTCTGTTCCCCTGGGCGATCGTGTTGAAGGAGATCGGCATATTCGGCTTTTGGTCGATGGTCGTGTTCCTTGGGATCCTCACAGTCGGCTTCATTTACGAATGGAAGAAAGGGGCACTCGAATGGGAGTGACCCCAGCGACGGGCGCAGCCCGCGCAGGCGTCGAGGGAGCGGGCCCCATCGATCCGAACGACCCGTTTTTTCTGAACGCCCGTGAAGAGCTCGACAACAAGGGTTTCCTCGTCGCGCGCGCCGACGACCTCATCACCTGGGCCCGCACCGGCTCGTTGATGTGGATGACGTTCGGCCTCGCCTGCTGCGCGGTTGAGATGATGCAGGCCTCGATGCCGCGCTACGACCTCGAGCGCTTCGGCTTCGCGCCGCGCGCAAGTCCGCGACAGTCCGACGTGATGATCGTCGCAGGCACGCTCACGAACAAAATGGCCCCGGCGCTGCGCAAGGTTTACGACCAGATGCCGGAGCCCCGTTACGTGATCTCGATGGGATCATGCGCCAACGGCGGCGGCTACTATCACTATTCCTATGCTGTCGTGCGCGGCTGCGATCGCATCGTGCCCGTGGATATCTACGTGCCGGGCTGCCCGCCGACGGCCGAAGCGCTCGTCTACGGCGTGATGCTTTTGCAGAAGAAGATCCGCCGCACCGGCAACATCATCCGCTGAGGCCCCGATGGCAGACCTGATCAAAGCCCTCGCGGACCACATCCAAGACAAACGGGGCGGCTTCGGACTCACCACGAGGATCGCCTACGGCGAGTTGACGTTGACCGCGGCGCCCGACACGATAATCGGTCTGCTCACGTTCCTGCGCGATGATCAGGCGTGTCGCTTTGTGCAACTCGTCGACATTTGCGGCGCCGACTATCCCAATCGGCCGAAGCGGTTCGACGTCGTCTATCACCTGTTGAGCCTGCATCTGAATCAGCGCGTTCGCATCAAAGTCGAAACCGACGAGGCGACGCCCGTGCCCTCCGCCGCTGCGGTTTGGCCCGCCGCAAACTGGTTCGAGCGCGAGGCGTTCGACATGTACGGCATACAGTTCTCCGATCACCCGGACTTGCGCCGCATCCTCACTGACTACGGCTTCACCGGGTATCCGTTGCGCAAAGACTTCCCGCTCACCGGCTTCGTCGAAGTCCGTTACGACGACGAACAAAAGCGCGTGGTCTATGAGCCCGTGAAGCTCGTCCAAGACTTCCGCAAATTCGATTTCATGTCGCCGTGGGAAGGCGCGAAGCACATTCTGCCCGGTGACGAGAAGGCCGCGAAACAATGACGACCGCGACCGAGCCAAAAATCCGCAACATGAACCTGAACTTCGGGCCGCAGCATCCGGCTGCCCACGGCGTGTTGCGCCTGGTGCTCGAACTCGACGGTGAAATCGTGGAGCGCGTCGATCCCCATATCGGTCTGCTGCATCGCGGCACCGAGAAGCTGATCGAACACAAAACCTATCTTCAGGCGATACCGTATTTCGACCGGCTCGACTACGTCGCGCCGATGAACCAAGAACACGCTTTCGCGCTCGCCGTCGAAAAACTCTGCGGCATCACCGTGCCGCCCCGCGCGCAGTACATTCGCGTTCTCTACAGCGAAATCGGCCGCATCCTTTCGCATCTGCTGAACACGACCACGCAGGCGATGGACGTGGGTGCCTTGACGCCGCCGGTCTGGGGCTTCGAAGAGCGCGAAAAGTTGATGATCTTCTATGAGCGCGCGTCTGGCTCGCGCATGCATGCCGCATACGTGAGGCCGGGCGGCGTGCACCAAGATCTGCCGCAGAAGCTGCTCGATGACATTCACCAATGGTGCGAAGAGTTTCCGAGGGTCGTCGACGACCTTGAAACGTTGCTCACCGAGAACCGCATCTTCAAACAGCGCAACGTCGACATCGGCGTCGTAACGCCCGAGGTGGCGCTGGCCTGGGGCTTTTCCGGGGTCATGGTGCGCGGCTCCGGCATGGCCTGGGACCTGCGCCGGGCGCAACCGTATGAGTGCTACTCCGATCTCGAGTTCGACATCCCGGTCGGCAAAAACGGCGACTGCTACGACCGCTACCTCTGCCGCATGGAAGAGATGCGCGAGTCGACAAAAATCATGAAGCAGTGCGTCGAGAAAATGCCGAAGGGCCCGGTGAACGAAGCGTCAGGCAAAGTCACTCCGCCAAAGCGCGCCGAGATGAAGCAATCGATGGAAGCCTTAATCCATCACTTCAAGCTCTACACCGAAGGCTACCACGTGCCGGAAGGCGAAGTGTACGCGTGCGTCGAAGCGCCGAAAGGCGAGTTCGGCGTCTATCTGGTTAGCGACGGCTCAAACAAACCCTACCGCTGCAAAATCCGCGCCCCGGGCTTCCCGCACCTGCAGGCCATGGACTTCCTCTGCAAAGGCCACATGATCGCCGACGTCTCCGCCATCTTGGGCTCCCTCGACATCGTCTTCGGGGAGATTGATCGATGATGGATAGCACCGCGCTCATCCTCCCCCGCTTCAGCGGGAGAGGGGGACCATCGTGGAACGCGATGGTGGAGGGGGACTCTTGGCGAACTAGCGGTGGGCGCCCCCCCCCCGCCCCAACCCCCGGCCCCCCCCCCCCCCCCACCCGCGCGGGCGGAACAGCACCAAGAACAAAAACAAAACCCCCAAA
>JBKJZU010000117.1:0-5635 GCA_046715015.1 Micropepsaceae bacterium | reverse complement strand
CCTTGGCGCCGAGGCCGTCTTGAAAGCCGCCCCAGATCGTGAGTTTGCCGCCTTCGAAGTGCGCTGTTGCGTTCATGACTTCCATCGTCGCGTGGGCGAGGAAGGGAACGCGGTACGTTGCTTCGACGACTTTCTTCGCGCCCTTCAACGCTTCGTCCACATCGCCGGTCGCGTGATCCTCAGTAAGGCCGCCCTTCGCCAGAGCCGCGTCTTTCGCCGCGAAGATCGAGGCTTGCGTCAGGCTTGCGTTCGCGCCCTCGTCCCATTCGGGTTGGAGCGCCGCCAATGCTTCCTTCGCGCGCCAGGTGTTGTCGGCGACGACGGCGACGGCCGTCGGCAACTTCACCACTTTCTTCACGCCACGCATCGCCAGCGCCGGTTTCTCGTCCACCGACTTCAACTTGCCGCCGAAGACGGGTGAGGCCGCGATGACCGCGTAGCTCATATTCGGCAAGCGGACGTCGATGCCGTATTTTGCGCTGCCGTCGACCTTGGCCGGAATGTCGAAACGAGCGACAGGTTGGCCGACGATCGTGTAGTCCTTTTTCGCCTTCAACGGCGGATCGACCGGCGGATCGTATGCAGCCGCTGCGGCCGCCATTTCGCCGTAGGTGGCTTGCTTGCCGGAGGCGTGGCTGAGCTTGCTCTGTTTCGCCACGATTTCGGATTCAGGAACGCCCCATGCCGCCGCGGCGGCCTTCACGAGCATCGAGCGCGCTGCGGCGCCGGCGATGCGCATGCCGCGTACACCGGTCATGCGAACCGCGGTCGAACCACCGGTGATCTGCAGGTTCATGTACTCGGCGATTTTGCGCGAACCGAAGTCGGCCGTGCCCGACATGAAGCCCGGGATCGACATGTCGCCGCGCAGAAATTCGCGTGCCAGCGAGCCGTTCGCGAACGCCATATCGGCCGGCGCTTGCTCCATGCGCACGAGCGACCAGTCGGCGTCGAGTTCCTCGGCCAGCATCATCGGCATCGACGTGTGGACGCCCTGCCCCATCTCGGAATGCGGAACGATAACGGTAACGGTGTTGTCCGTTCCAACGCGCACCCAAGCGGAGAGCGGCGTCGATCCCGCCTTTGCGATCAAGCCTTTGGCGCGGTCGGCCGTTTCGAACGGCAGAAGCGCGTAACCGACTGCCAAGCCGCCGGCTGCGGCCACGCCGCCCAAGATCACCAATCTTCGCGAAACCATGGTGTGTCTCCTTATACTTTGGCGGCGGCGTGGATCGCCGCACGGATTTGGGTGTAGGCGCCGCAGCGGCAGATGTTCGTCATCGCCGCGTCGATGTCGGCGTCTGTCGGCTGCGGCTTTTCATTGAGCAACGCAACCGCAGCCATGATCTGACCCGATTGGCAGAAGCCGCATTGCGGGGCTTGCGCGTCGATCCAGGCTTGCTGGACCTTGTGCAGGTTGTTACCGGATTTCAGCCCTTCGATGGTCGTGATGTTCTTGTTCGCGGCCAAGCCCACGGGGAACGAGCAACTGCGCGTTGCCGCGCCGTCGATCAAGACCGTGCAAGCGCCGCACGAGCCGACGCCGCAGCCGTACTTCGTGCCGGTCATGTTCAAGACGTCGCGTATCACCCACAGCAGGGGCATGCCCTCTTCAGCTTCCACCTGTTGCGGTGTGCCATTGACGTTGATTGTGATCATCGTGTCGCTCTCCTCGCTGTCCCCATTTTTGGCTGAGCCTTGGCGGGCAAGGTGCCCGCGCCGGCGCAAATAAATTCGATCATGCGTTTCAAGGCCTGTGCGTGGGCGGCCTCGCTTTCGCTCGCGTAAGCGACCTTCACGCCCTTCGCGGCCACGGCAATCATTTGCGCCAGTTCGTGCGCGGTGGTACCGCGCAGCGCCAACCGACCCGCGCGCACGAGGCCCGCGATCGCCGTTTCCAGCACCTTCTCGTACCGCTTTGCGTAGGCGCTGATGGCGGGGCCGCAATGGCGGCTGCTTTCTTCGATCAGCTCCGTCGCGAACGGCGAACCGGCTACACTGGCGACCAGGCTGCGGTGGGTTGCCATCACGATTTGGCCGACGGCGTCGGCTGCATCGCGTCCGCCCTTGGCCGCGGCTTCTCTCGCGGCGGCGAGCGCTTCATCTTGCAGGAGGTCGACGAGTGCGGCGAACAGCGCCTCTTTCGATTCGAAGTGGTGATAGAGCGCTTGGCGGGTCAGCCGCGCTTCTTCGGCGACCATCGCCATCGAGGTTTGGCGAAACCCGTGGCGGGCGAAGACGACTTGCGCCGCCCGCAAAATGCCGTCTCTTGGCTCCATGCGGACAGATTTGACAGATTTCGTCGAACTGTCAAATCACGACCCGCACACTCGTTGCGTGCATTCGCCATTGTGTCGGTCGCCTGCGTAGGTATAACGCGAGACCAAACGGAGAAACACATGTCGCGAGCGGGGAAAATTCTGATCTACGGCGCAACCGGTTACACGGGGAAGCTGACGGCGCGCGCGGCGAAACTGCATGGGCTCACGCCCATTCTCGCGGGCCGCAGTGTGGATAAGGTCAAGCCGCTGGCGGATGAGTTGGGGCTCGCTTGGCGTGCGTTCTATCTCAACGAGACGGAAAAGCTCGACAGCGCGCTGAACGAGGTCGCGGTGGTACTCCATATCGCGGGGCCATTTTCGGCCACGTCGAAGCCGATGGCGGACGCATGTATCCGCACGAAGACACACTACCTAGACATCACCGGCGAGATTGCGGTGTTCGAGGCGCTGGCTGCGCGCGATGAAGAAGCCAAAAAAGCGGGGGTGATGTTGCTGCCCGGCGTCGGGTTCGACGTCGTGCCGTCCGATTGCCTTGCCGCGCACTTGAAGCGGCGGCTGCCGGATGCGGAAGACTTGAAGATCTATATCGGCGGGCTCGCCGCGATGTCGCGCGGCACCGCGAAAACGGGTGTCGAAGGGATCGCGAAAGGCACGCTCGTGCGCCGCAACGGCGAGATCGACCAGCTTGAGGGATCGAACGAGGACCTGATCGATTTCGGCTACGGCGCGAAGCCCACGATCGCAATGCCGTGGGGCGACGTTTCGACGGCCTACCACTCGACGAAGATTCCCAACATCGAAGTGCACTTCGAGTCATCGCCGCAGATCGCGCGAATGATGAAAATGCCCTTCCTGCTGAAGGCGTTTCTGGGGTTGCCGTTCATGCAGTCGTTCTTGAAGCGGCAGATCGACAAGCAACCGGAGGGGCCGACGGACGAGCAGCGGCGCAAGGGCGAGGCCATTCTGATCGGCGTGGCGCGCAACGGTAAGGGCGAGACAGTGCGCACGCGTTTGCGGACACCCGAAGGCTACACGCTGACCACGGCGACGGCGCTTGCGATTGCGCAGCGCGCGGCGAACGGCGAGTTGACGATTGGGTTTCAAACGCCGAGCCTGGCCTACGGCGCCGACTTCATCATGGGCTTCGACGGGGTCAGGCGGGAAGACTTGAACGCTTAAGGCGTCGCCAACGTGTTGACGCTTTCCCACTTGCCCGACATCACCGCGAGGACCACGCCCGCCGTGTCGTTGACCGCGTCGGCGAGTTCGGCGCGGATCGTGCCTTCGCGGATGCGATTGGACCAAAGCTCCGGGCGATTTTTCAGCTGACGAAACCAGAACAGCAGCGCCTTCTTCGCGCGTTCGTGGTTTGCTTTCGAGAAGTCGACGACCAGCGGATCGCGAACCGCCGTCGCATCGCCACCGGATGGCCACGTGATGAGCAGTGGACCGGAGAGGTCCGCAACGCCTGCGTTTGTCGCGAGCTTTCGGGCGAGCGCATGATCGTACCAGGCAAGCAGGTCGCCGCAGTTGCGCATCGCAAACGCTTCTTTGATCTCAAACGAGCCGCGGCTTGCCGTGATCGGCCAGTAGGTCGCGAGCACGGCAGCGGGCGCCGACACAGAAACGGCATCCGGCGTCATGAAGTCGAGCGAGGCCAGCATGAGTTCGCAGAACGATTTCTGCGTGCGTTTCTCCTCAGCCGTCACCGCTTCCTTCGGAAGAAGAACGAAGCCAAATGCGCGCGCGGTGTCGAGTTTCGTTTTCGACTGCTGAAAGTAGCTCAACACTTTGCTGCCGCTGTGGCCGTTCTTCGGCGGCGGATCGCCGGGCGGCGGTTCGGGCTTGGGATCGTCGGGTGTGCCGGCCGCGGGTTCGATCGCCACGACATCGCCGGGCGGAGCCGTGGCGGGCGCTGCGGTGTCGGACAACTCAGCCGACAGCGGTTGATCCCTGACGGATTGCATAAACGCGTAGGCGCCTGCCAGCAGCAGCAACACAACTGCGACGGCGGCGATCATCAGTCCGTTGCGCGACATTGCCGCGCTACTCTTCGGTCAAAGTCTTCTTGCCGAGGTACGAGACGAGCGCGGCAACGCCGTTGAAGGCTGCCAAGAACAGCAAGAAGACGAGCGCGATTCCGGCGGGGCTTAAGGTCTCAAGGTACCAGTTCGCGGCTATGGTCGCTGGAATGGCGCCTGCGGTCGCGACGCTGTGTTTCAGAGCGAAATCGGTGGGGCTTGCCATCGTTGGTCCTCTCCTCCGCGGCACATGCGAATCACACGGTGAGGATGAGGCAACGCGCGATTCGGCGCAATTTCCGCGGGCCCGGCCCAGTGGCGGAATCGCTTTTGAGATGCGCGGTGTTGCACCTATATCCATGCGAGGAGGGAGTCCTTGGCCATGAGCACTACTGCCAAACCCCGCGTCGTGATCGTGGGTGCGGGATTCGGCGGACTGGCGGCGGCCAAAATTCTGGCGCGCGCGCCGGTCGAAGTCACGATCATCGACCGGCACAACTATCACCTGTTTCAGCCGCTGCTCTATCAGGTCGCGACCGCCTCGCTGTCGCCGGCGGAAATCGCGCAACCGATCCGCAGCATCGTGCGCTATCAGGCGAACGCGCATGTTCTGTTGGACGAGGTGAGCGGCGTCGATACCGCGCGAAAGACCGTGCAAACCGTCGCGGGGCGGAACGTCGCCTACGACTACCTCGTGCTCGCAACCGGGGCGCGGCACTCTTACTTCGGCAAGGACCACTGGGAAGAGTTCGCACCGGGGATCAAGACTGTCGACGACGCGACGCGGGTACGCGCGAAAATCCTGCTCGCCTTCGAACGGGCGGAGGGCGAGCAGGACAAAGCGAAACGCGATGCGTTGCTGACGTTCGTGATCGTCGGTGGCGGGCCCACCGGCGTCGAAATGGCGGGGGCAATCGCCGAACTCGCGCGCAAGTCGATCGCGACAGACTTCCGCACGATCACGCCGCATTCCTCGAAGATCATGTTGGTCGAGGCTGGGCCGCGGCTGCTGCCGTCGTTTCCCGCGTCACTGTCGGATGAAGCGAAGCGTTCGCTGGAGGCCATGGGTGTCGAGGTGCATTTGGGTGTTCCGGTCACAGACATTTCCGCCGACCAGGTGATGCTCGGCACAGTGCCCGTTCCCGCCAAGACTGTGATTTGGGCGGCGGGCGTGCGCGCCTCTGCCGCCGGCGAATGGTTGAAAATGCCGTGCGACAGCGCGGGGCGCGTGAACGTCAACACGGATTTCTCGGTGCCCGGACAGCCTGAGATTTTCGTGATCGGCGACACGGCGGCGTTCAAGAGCGAAGACGGCAAGGTGCTGCCCGGGAT
>JBKJZU010000116.1:0-4836 GCA_046715015.1 Micropepsaceae bacterium | reverse complement strand
CGAGCCCAACGCCACCCAGGCACCGTCGGCGCACTTGTACACATCGTAGAAGTGCGCTCCGCCGTCGAGCCGATTTGCCGCCCGCTCCGCCGAGTGCACGCCTTCGGAACGAAAGCCGTAAAAGTAGGACATCAGCGACGCTGCGCCATCCACCATTGCGGCATCGACGACTTGACCCTTGCCCGTCGCGCGCGCATGCGTGAGCGCCGCGAGCAGACCGAACGCGAGATAGAGCGCCCCGCCGCCAAAGTCCCCGATCAGGTTCAGCGGCGGCACCGGCCGCTCTCGCGTGCCGATCGCGTGCAGCGCACCGGTGATCGCGATGTAATTGATGTCGTGTCCGGCCGCATGCGCGAGCGGCCCGGTCTGACCCCATCCCGTCATGCGTCCGTAGACGAGCTTTGCATTGCGCTTCAGTGCAACCTCGGGCCCGAGCCCCAACCGCTCCATCACGCCCGGCCTGAAGCCCTCGAAAACGATCTCCGCGCGCTCGAACATCTGCAAGCAGAGTTCGATCGACTCTTTGTTCTTCAGATCGAGCGCAATCGACTTCCGCCCGCGATGCGTGACGTGATGTGGCTTCGCCGGCTGCGCATCTTTGCGGTCGATGCGCACGACATCGGCGCCGAGATCCGAAAGCAACATCCCGCAGAACGGCGCCGGACCCAGCCCCGCGAACTCCACAACCTTCACGCCGCTGAGCGGTCCTTGCGCCACGTGGCTCTCCTTCGTTGCACCCTTTTCGATCCTGGCCGCGCGGATGTCCAGCCTCCGCCGACGTAACGGCACGCCGAAGTTTAGTTGGACCAAACGGCTGACAGAGTGCCAAGCCTGTGGCATCAAAGAATCGCGAAACACGACGGACAAACATGGCGAGTATGATCGAAGTCGCACGCTCCAGCGTTCAGACCTGGGAGTGCGATCAAATGGGCCACATGAACGTGCAGTTCTATGTCGCCAGGGCCGACGAAGGGTTGAGCGCACTTGCCGGCGTCCTGGGTTTGAGCCCGCGCGCACAAGGCACCGACCGCGCGACGCTGGTCCCCCGCGAACAGCACATCCGCTTCCACCGCGAGCTTCGCCCCGGCGCGCCGTTCGCCGTGCAAGCAGGTGTCTTGCTCGCCAAGAGCGAAGGCTTGATCGTCTACGAGGAGATGCAAAACAGCGCGACCGGCGCCGTCGCGGCCACATTCGTCACGCGCGCCGAATGGACCGACACGGCCGTGCGGGGCGGCGGCCTGCCGCTGCCCATCGCCGCCGTGGCGAAAGCGGCACCCTTGCTGGTGGAGTTGCCCGTGCACGGCCAGCCCCGCGGCTTGGAGCTGACGCCCGCGCGACCCGCACCGTCGCTGACCGACGCCGAGAAGCTTGGCCTCATAACCACGCTGCGCGGCGCCGTTTTGCGCGAACACTGCGACGCGCACGGCTACGTGCTTCCGCGGCACTACATGGGTCGCGTTTCGGACGCGATCCCAAACCTGATCGCGCAAACCCGCGGCGAAGACCGGTCCACCGGTTCCACCGGCGGTGCAGCCCTGGAATATCGCTTCCTCTACCGCATGCCCGCGCGCGAAGGCGATTTGCTGATTCTGAAAAGCGGACTGCGCGCCGTGTCGTCGAAGACTTACATCTGGTGCCACTGGCTCTTCGACGCGGAAAGCGGCGAATGCTTCGCAACCGCCGAAGCCGTCGCCATCGCGATGGACCTTGCCACCCGCAAAGCGATCGAAATTCCACCGGGCATGCGTGAGCAACTTGAGCGCTTGGTTATCCCGGGCCTGTCAGTGTAGCAGAAAACAGATGACCGAAAACCGGGATCCGAGCGAAGTGTGCCCTTTCTGATCCCTGACTTCTGTATTCCGTATTCAGACCCCTGCCATCGCGCGAATCTCGCGACGCACGATCTCCGGATGTTCCATCGGCAAGAAGTGACTCGCTCCCGGGACCTTCACGACCCGAATATCGGGCCGCCGCGCGATGAGAAGTTCAACCACGGGATCGGGGCACGTCGAGCGCTTGTCGCCGACGATCAGCGTCAGGGGACAGCGCAACCCGTCGAGCTCGCGCCATACATCGACCGCGTTACTGCTGTAGTTGGCGGCTTCCCAGCCCGGCGTGCACGCCAAACGGATTTGCTTGTCGTCGACGAAGTCGACCGTTCCGCCGGTGATGTAGTCGCGCACGACCTCTTCAGGCCATGTCCGAAACGCCCCGCGTCCCCGATAGGCTTCGAACATCGCCTCGCGGGTGGGCCAAATCCCGCGCCGGTTCTTCGCCTGTGCGACAAACGGCGACATGCGCTCGGCAAGCCCCAGAGCGCGCAAGATATTCGTCCAGCGAATGTACCTTGGCGGCATGATCACGGGCTCGATCAGCACCAACCCCGTGACCCAATTCGGCTTGGAAAGCGCCACCATCAGGCTCGCCGTCGCGCCCATCGAATGCCCGACCAGCATCTTCGGCCGCCCATCGAGCTCGTTCAGCGTGCGCAGGATGTCGTCCCGGTAGATCAGCCACGACCGCATGCCCTTAGGGTTGGCCGCCAGCGTCGTTTGTCCGTGTCCGCGCAAGTCACTCGCCGTAATGCGCATGTCCCGTGCAAGCGGATCAAGAAGCGTCCGATAGGTCAGCGCATTGAAGCCGTTCGCATGCGCGAAGTGGATGGCCGGCGCGCGAATGTCCGCGGCCTCCCAAACGAGGCAGGAGACCTCGCCGTCCCACATCTTGATGGAGCGCCGTTCAGGCACTTCGTGTGCCACGCGAACGGTGGCGGCCGCGTTCATAGCATCCCCTGAATCAGTTGCGCGCGTGGGACTCTGCCAGTCTCACGCGCGCAACGAAAGCAAGATAGATTTGAACGGCGTTCAAAAACGCGTGGCGCCGCCTAATCCTTGGCGCGCGTCATCGCCAAAGCCGCCTGCCGGGCGATCGAGCCGTTCGTGATCCGCTTGAAGGTCAGGTTCATATGGTCCGCGTCCTTCAGCGTGCGATCGTAGACCGTGACGTCCCATTGCCCGTCATCCGCGATGACAAGCTGCGTGATGATCAGCGAGTTGCCGGTCAGGCGAGCCCACGTCGTCTTCTTGCCGTCCATCGCGTCGCCGGATTTGAGGTCGGTGTACACGCCCGGCTTCTTGCCCTTCTTGAACGTGAGCAAGGAGGTCTTCACCTTTGACTTCGACCCATCGTCGACGCTCGACGACATTGTCGTCCAAGAGATCTTGAAGCCGTCGGCGGCTTTTTCGATGATCACCTCCGCGTCGCGCGACTGCACGGCCTTCGGGTCGACGGGGCCTTGCGTCGCTTGACCGGAGCCGATCCAGCGGCCAACAAAGTCCTCGATCTTGCGATCCGCAGCCTGAGCCACGGAAGCCAACAACAGTGCAGCCGTTCCGACCGCGAGCGCGATGCGCATGTTTCGTGTCCCCTTGGGTAAAGAGTTACTGGGCGCCCCTGCCCCAACCGGAGGGCATCAAATCACGCCGGAGCCAAGACGCGCAACGCCCGCCTAGTTAACTTTCGCGGGGCCCTTGAGCAGGTTCAGATGAACGGCCCTAACGATCCGGCTATTTTCGAACCGCGTAAACCGCACTTCCATGCCCTTTTTCGTCAACGTACGATCATAGTGCGTGACGAAGTATCCGCCGTCCGGCCCGGCGGAAACCTGGACGATACTGAGGGTGTCGCCTTTGATCACCGCCCATGACGCGTCCTGATTGAGATTGAGGTCGCCGGAGGTGATGTCCCGGAACAGTCCGGCTTTGTCCGACGGGCGGAACGTCTGAGTATAAGTTTTTGTATTCGCCGTTGAGGGAAGCTCGTCACCCTCCAACTTCAATGTCGACCACTCGATCATAAAACCCTTCTCTGCCGGTGCCGGCCGAATCACGACCTGGCTGAAACGGGTTTCCTTCTCCTTGCCTTTTGCCGCTGTCGCATCGACCTCGCCATGGCCGAGATAGACGCCAAAAAAGTCCGCTACCTTTCGGTCGGCGGCTTGAGCGGAAACAGTGGCAAATGCGAATAGAACGGCAACGGCAGCAACGACGGCGCGCATAGCGAACACCCCTTGTGGTTGTCGTCAGCTAACACGACAAGAAGCCCAAGGCAAAGAGGATACCCGTCACGCCTTGGCGCAACTTCAAATCGCGCATTTCCTTCCCTGACAACTGCCGCTTGGCGATGGCGCGCAAGCTGAGGCGGCCGTAAAGCCGGTGGCGGCCCAGAGCGGCAGGTTCAAACCGGCGGCAAGTGCCTAGTGCGGTACAAAATACGCCGCCATGATTGCCACATCGATCAGGAAATGCGCCACAATCGTCCAGCCGAGCCCGCGTGTCTCGTAGGCCGCTTTCCCCCACACGACCGATCCAAAGCCGATCATCAGAGAGACGGGCAACGCCGCCAATACGCCAACGCTCAAGCCCCAATGGATGATACCGAAGAACATCCCCTGGACCCAAAGCCCGGCCGCCGCACCGCCATACCGAACAAAGGCCGGTTGGATGAAACCGCGATAGACGACTTCTTCGGCCGCCGCGTTCGCCAAGGCCGCGATCAGGACGGCACTGAGCAGAGGCCACAACGACCCGCTCACGATCGGCGCAAACCCCACCGGCAACTGGATGAGCGCAAAGAGGACGGCGACGAACAGCAAGTAGCCGCCGAACAACTTGGCGAGCCAACTCGCCGGCGCCTCGCGCACACTCACGTCGCGCGACCGGACGAGCCAGTTGCCGAAACCGAACTCTGGCGGCGTCGCACCGGTCTGCCGTGCAAACGCTAGCCAAACCAAGAGCAGCACGACGGCAATCGGCCCCGCAAACCAAAGCCGGGAGA